>JAVRPF010000315.1:0-6579 GCA_032162385.1 Mycobacterium sp. | reverse complement strand
CCTTCGTGGTGACGGACCACCTCGTAGTCGACCGGTTCGTCGGCGCGGCCCTCCCGTGGGAACACCGCGTGCAGGGACTTGACGGCCTTCTCGGGACAGCTCAGAGAAGCGGCCCGAATGAACTGGGCGAGCAGTTGCCCACCGAACACGCGGTGGTACTCGAGATGTTGGTTGTGCGCGGTGAAGTGCGTGTCGGACGGTGCCGCATCGAAGTTCAGACAGACCAGCAGGTCGGACCAGAGATCGTGCACGCGCCGAGTGTAAGCGAAATTCTACCAGTGTGAGAATACAATTCTCGGCTAGCTGACGGCGAATCCGTTGGCGCAGAAGTCCCACACTTCGTCGGCCGAAATCGGTTTGACGGTGGCGTCATCCGAACCACTGGATTGTGCGACGAACATCACCGTCTGCATGGTCATGGCCGCCCACCGCTTGGGGTGGACTTCGGGGCGCAGCTTGCCGGCCTCGGAGGCATCCTCCATCAGCTCGGTGAGCAGCACCAACAGCGGCGCGTGGGCGATCTTGACCTCTGATGGATGCGACACCAGCAGGCGCGGTGCGAAGTCCGTGAACAGCGGACGTCTCGGCGCGGGGTCTGGACGCGACGACTCGAAGAGCAGCTCGATCGCGACCTTGAGGCGCTCGATGGGATCGGATTGGCCGGCCGTGGCGGCGCGGATCTGATCGGCCGACCGGCTGAGCGCATCCTCGAACAACGCGAGAAGCAGCTCGTGCTTGCCGTCGAACTGCAGGTAGAAGCTTCGCAGCGACTGGCGGGAGCGGTCGACGACCTCTTGCACGGTGAAGTCCGTGCTGCCCTTCTCGATGATGATCGCCTGGGCCGCGTCGAGGAACCGCTGCACCCGTTGCGCGGCCCGCAGTTTCGCCGTCTTGATCGAGCGTTCGACCGCGCGTTGCTTCCACGCCGGTTCTTCGCTGGGGCTGCTCACCAGCTGCTCGGATGCAGGCAAATTGGGGAGAACATGGATGAACTGTACCGGAGAACGCCTGGGCATTGCGGTCCTAGCCCCCTTGCAGCCATCGTGTCTGAGATTGTAACTTTCTCATGATGAGAATACTATTCGCATTAACGCTATTACAGAAGGCCTACGAGAAAAGCCGCGTTCCGCCCTTACGTCACCCGCCCCGCCGTCCGATGCCGAGGCGCTGAAATGGCCGCCGTCCTCGTTCCACGTGCCCGATCCGCTCCGCTCCGACGGCGCCCGAGTCAGAATGAGTACTCCCGTGAACGCGTCGTGGCGCGTAGTAGGAGGAAGCATGCCGCTGGCGCCCGGTCAAACCTTCGCTGGGTACACCATCGTGCGGCAGCTGGGAACGGGAGGAATGGGCGAGGTGTACCTCGCCGAACATCCGCGACTGCCCCGGCATGAAGCCATCAAGATCCTCCGCAGGGACGTCAGCGCCGACGACGAATACCGTGAGCGCTTCGAGCGAGAAGCCGACATGGTCGCCCAGCTCTACCACCCCAACATCGTGGGAATCCACGACCGCGGCGAATTCGACGGTCAACTGTGGATATCGATGGACTGTGTGGAGGGCACCGACGCCGGGCAATTGCTGCTAGACCGGTATCGCCGCGGGATGCCGCCCGACGACGTCGTACGGCTGGTCGGAGAGGTCGCAGGCGCGCTCGATTACGCGCACCAAAAGCTTCTGCTGCACCGCGACGTCAAGCCCGCCAACATCTTGCTGACCGACCTCGACTCGCGACGGCCACGCGCATTACTTGCCGACTTCGGGATCGCCAGGCGCCTCGACGACGCCACCCGTCTGACCGCGACCACCATGACGGTCGGGACGGTCGCCTACGCCGCGCCCGAACAGCTGATGGGGACCAAGATCGACGGGCGGGCCGATCAGTATGCGTTGGCGGCCACGGCCTTCCATCTCCTCACCGGCATGCCGTTGTTCCACGACGCCAACCCGGCGGTCGTGATCAGCAAGCACCTCACCGCACCACCGCCCGAAATCGCCAAACGCCGACCGGAGTTGTCCCACCTCGGCCCGGTCTTCTCGAAGGCACTGGCGAAGTCGCCCGACGATCGCTACGACACCTGCGCGGGTTTCGCGGCTGCGCTGCGCGCCCGCATCGGAAACATCGCAGAGGAACTCGGAGTCCAGGACGCGACACAGCAGGCACCGGTGTCATCTCCACACAAGACACGCCCACCGCGGCCGCGACACCGGGTGGCGGTCGCCGTGCTGGCAGCGCTGGCCGTGCTCGGCGTTGGTGTCGCTGCGTACTTCGTCGTCGGACGGGGCGAGGATGGGTCCGCCGCGGCACCGCAGGCGCGCCCCGCAACCCAGGCACCGGGTGCGCCCGCTCCGAACGGACCCGTGGTGCCGGTGGTCCTGATCGGGGCCGACTGTGCAACGCTCGGCGCCGCCGGACAGACCTCCACCGGTCAGGCCGCGTACTGCGCCCGACTGCCGAGCACCGGTGACATCATGTGGTCGGTGTACTCCGGTCAGGTGCCGGACCCGACCGCAACCCCGGCATCGGGCGACCCGACCTATACGCCCGGCATCGAACAACAGGTACGGGTGTGCGTCCAGGAGACAGGGCAGGACCGGCTGACGTGCCGGGAGAACATCCGGCAAGGCAACCTCGTCGGGCCGCCGTAGCCTGTCTCAGAGCTGTGCAAGACGGGGTGCGGATCCACCTGTGCGCACGGTCTTTCCGGCTTCCCGGGTGAGTTCACGTGCGCTGCCAAGCAGGCCCTCGAGGACCAGCGCGTGCCGGAGGTGTCGGTGGAAGGCGTGTTCGGCGGTGAACCCGATGCCTGCGAGCACCTGCTGGCAATGCTTGGCCGCAGTAAGCGCGGCCTGGCCCGCTGCGGCCTTGGCCAGCAGTGACGCGAAATCGACCTGGTCGGCACTGGGCGCGGCCGCCAGAGTGGCTTCGGCTCCCTCGATGGCGACGAGTGTCTCGGCGAGCTTGTGCCGAATCGCCTGAAACGACGCCACCGGTCGACCGAACTGCACCCGGTCCAGCGCGTGCTGTCAGGCAAGGGCAAGCATGGCGCGGCTGATTCCGGTCAGCCACCAGCCGATCGCCCGCCGACCCGCCGCCAGCGGGACGTCGTCACCTTGAGAAACACGAAAGATCGGAAGTTCGCTGTCGAGCGCACCATCTGCTGTGTCGGCGCGGCCCCACACGATCCAGGAACCGCCGGCGTACGGCAGCGGCACGGTTGTACCCCCGTCGCGGCCCGCGGCGCGCAATACCACGTCGTTGATCACCGGAGCGTGAGCGCCAGTCTCGCCAAGCAACTTGCACACCAACGGGATTGCCAGGGCCGGTATCTCGTCGAGCATGTCGAGCCAGCCGAGGTCTACCAGCGCGGCGTCGAGTGCTGCGCCCGACGCCGAGAGCATCGACTTGCGCAAGGTGTCCTCCAGGAAGCCAAGTGATTCCGCATCAGGTGCGTCCACGATCACTCCTTGCCCAGATCGAGGAGCCGTCGCGCGATGATGTTGCGCTGAATCTCGGCGGTGCCGCCGTAGATGGTGGCCGACCGCGAGTACAGGAATTCCGACCGCCACGGCGAATCGTCCAGCTCGATCACGCCTGGCAGCAGGTCGTGCGCGGTGTCGTACAACCGCTGTTCGGCGGTGGCCAGCAGCACCTTGTCGATCGACGTGTCCGGTCCCAGCGTGGCACCGTCGGCAAGACGTTGCTGGCTGTCCCGAGATCAGCAGCGGACGGTGTGCAGCGCGAGGTAGGCGGCTCCCAGCTCGGCATCACCGTCGGCTGGGGCCTGGGCGAGCAGTCGGTCGAATCGCTCGTACAGGTACGCGATCCGGTGCCAGAAGCACGTCGAGCGCTCGAACGGCAGCAGGTCCATCGCGAGCTGCCAGCCGTCGCCAACACGTCCCAACATCCGGTTCCCAGGGACCACGACATCGTCGAAGTAGACCTCACAGAACTCGTCGACGCCGTGCATCGTGCGCAGCGGCCGAACGGTGATACCGGCAGTGTCCATGTCGACGAAGAACGCGGTGATCCCGGCGTGGCCAGGGGCGGTTCGACTGAGCAGCACGCATCGCTCCGAGAACTGTGCGCCACTGGTCCAGACCTTCTGGCCGTTGACCACCCAGTCCTCGCCGCGGGAGGTGGCCCGCGTCGTCAGCGACGCCAGATCGCTACCGGAGCCGGGCTCCGAGAAGCCTTGGCACCACTGCTCTCGACCGCCGAGCAGCAGGGGCACCATCTCCGCGGCCAGTTCCGGTCGGGCATACGAAATCATGGTCGGGGCAAGCACTTCCACCATGCAATAGACGCCTGGTTCGGCCAGGTTCCGGTTGGCGATCTCCTCGCTGAGCACGGCGCGCAGCACCGGCGGTCCGCCGAGGCCGCCGACCTCGGCGGGCCAACCCCAACGATTCCAACCGGAGTCGAAGAGGGCCTGTCGCACACGTTTCAGCTGGACTTCTTGACCTTCGAACGAAGGGTCGGTGCTGGGGGACAGGTCGCTGCCATCGAGCCAGGCCCGTACGGCCGACCGGTACTCCGCGACGTCCATCGGTTACGCGCTCGGGCGGCCGATGGCGTGCGGACGGCCGTGGTCGTGGTCGCCGCTGCGCCGGATGAACGTCCTGGCCCTGGCCTTGAGCCGCCAGCCGTCGGTGGTGCGGACGTACGTGTCGCGGTAGTAGCCGATGCGCATGTCGTGCTGCGAATGTTCGATGAAGCACAGGGGTTGGGTGCCGGTAGCGGTGGCACCGTCCAGATCGACGAGGGCGGTGCCCGTCATGAACAGGCCTTTGGGTGCGGCATCCACCAGCACGGGGAACCGGTCGAGGGTGTAGGTATCCCCGAAGGCGCTGTAGGTGCCGTCCGGGGTGAACACCTCCACCAGGCCGTCGATGTCGCCCTGCGTGATGGTGACCGCGTACTTGGCGAGGAGCTGGTGGATCTCGACCAGATCCTCAGTTCTCGTTGACATAGACCTTGCCGCCCTTCATGACGAAGCTGACGTTCTGGGTAACGGTGATGTCCGCCAACGGATTTCCCGGCACCGCGATGATGTCGGCGAGCTGGCCCTTAGCCAGTCGTCCGCGGTCGGTCACGTTGATCAGATCGGCGGCGACGATGGTCGCAGCGCGCAGCACGGCGATCGGGGGCATGCCCCAGTCGACCAGGGTGACGAGTTCGTCGGCGTTGCGGCCGTGCGGGATGGCGGGGGCGTCGGTACCGACGGCGATCTTCACCCCGGCCTCGTATGCGGCCTTGATCGAGGTACGCGCCTTCGGGAACATCTCGGCGGCCTTGGCCTGCAGCTCGGCCGGCGCCTTCGAAACGTCCATCGCCTCGGCCAGTCGTCGGGTGGTGACCAGGAACCGGCCGTTGTCGACCAGCATCTGGATCGCTTCGTCGTCCACGAGGAAACCGTGCTCGATGCAGTCGATTCCGCAGGCGACGGCGTGCTTGACCGCTTCGGCGCCGTGCGTGTGTGCGGCCACCCGCAGTCCGCGGCGATGCGCCTCGTCGACGATGGCGCCCAGTTCCTCGTCCGAATAGTGCTGCGCGCCGGCTTCTCCGGTCAGCGACATGACGCCGCCCGACACGCAGACCTTGATCAGCTGAGCGCCGTGCTTGATCTGGTACCGGACCGCCTTGCGGACCTCATCGACACCGTCGGCAATGCCCTCCTCGACCGTCAGCTCCAATGCACCCGGCATGAACCCCGCGAACATCGTCGGGTCGAGATGCCCACCGGTCGGGCTGATGGCATGGCCCGCGGGCACGATGCGAGGGCCATCGATCCAGCCGGCGTCGATCGCCTTGCCGAGTGCGACGTCGAGCAGGTATCCGCCGGTCTTGACGAACAGGCCGAGGTTGCGGACCGTCGTGAACCCCGCCCGCAACGTGCGGCGGGAGTTGCCCACCGCGCGCAGCACCCGGGTCGGGGGATCGTCCTGGACCTGGGACAGGCCGGGATTCTCCCCCCGCCCGCCCATCAGGAGGTTGACCTCCATGTCCATCAGGCCGGGCAGCAGGAACTGATCGCCGAGGTCGATGACCTCCGAGCCCTCGGGCACGTCACCGCCCACCCCGAGGATCCGATCACCGTCGACGTGGATGACGCCGGGCCGGACGATCTCGCCGGCATCGACGTCGAGTAGACCCGCTGCTTTGAGGGTCAGCACGCCTAGACCACCGGCTCCTTGATGAGTTGGATGTACGAGGCGCCGCTATCGAGCACCCGCGGCTGCTTCCATACCTCGACGGGGAAGCTCGCCATCACGATCGACTGTCCCAGATGCACCAGCGCCTTGGCGTCGTCTGGCATCCCCACGAGCGGGAAACGGGCGTCGACATAGACCATGATGTCCTCGAGCCGGGCCATGCCTGCGTCGTAGAAGTCCTGCATCTCCGCCATCGTCGAGTTGAGACGCTTTGAGTAGCGCTCCTCCTCGGTCGGCAAGCACCAGTCGGTGAACCGCTCCAGGTCGGCGAATTCTTCGGGCAACTTAGACATTGGCGTGATCCTTCTCGCTGTCCGTCTCGGGGGACTGTGTGGCGTTCTTCCCGTTGGCGGATCCTTCCCCCGT
>JAVRPF010000314.1:0-3525 GCA_032162385.1 Mycobacterium sp. | reverse complement strand
CGGGCGAACTATCTGTTCGCCCCCGCGCTGCCCGGCGAAGAGCTGTACCAGTCCCTGCTCAACGATCCGAGCATCCAACGGGTGTTGCACCTCTGGCCGCGTGCCCGGTGCGCGCTGATGGGCGTCGGCGCCCCGCCGCTGATGCGGTCGGACATCCCGCGGTTCGTGCCGACCGGGTCGTCCTCGCTTCGCGCGGCGGTCGGCGACGTGTGCTCCCGGTTCTACGACCGCGACGGCGCGCCGGTCGACTTCGAGGGCGGGGAGCGCCTGATCGCCGTCGAACTCGATGTGCTGCGGCACATCCCGGTGACCATCGCCGTTGCCGTCGGCAAGGAGAAGGTCGATTCGATCATCGCCGGCGCGCGCGGCGGTTACTTCACCCACCTCGTCACCGACCCGGTGACGGCCACCGACATCCTGGCCAGCCCGGCCCTCGACGGACGGGGGTGAACATCGCCGTCGACGGCGGTCACGCGATGGGTTGAGCGCCCCGCCCGCCGATCGCATCGAGGCGGTGCACCAGTTCTCTGGTCGCCGGATACAGTTCCCGCCACACGCCGTAGAGCTCGTCGTACAGCGCGCGGTTAGCCGGGTTGGGCGTGATCTCGCGGTCGATCCTGGCCCAATCAGTTTCCGGCGCAACCAGTTCCACGCCAATCGCCGCCAGCAGGGCGTCCCCGTAACTGGCGCCGATGCCCTGCTCGGGAACCAGTTGCGGACGCCCCGTGATGTCGCTGACGGCCTGCGCCCAAATCGGGCTCTGCAGTCCCCCTCCGACCGCGACGGTCCGCAGGCCGGTGTGCGCGTCGTCGAACATCTCCAGGATCTGTCTGATTCCGAAGCCGATGCCCTCGTAGGCCGCGCGGAACAGGTGGCCACGGCCGTGCCGCAGGGTGAGCCCGGCAAACAGCCCCCTGGCCTGCGGATCGAAGACCGGAGTGCGCTCCCCTGCCAGATACGGCAGGGCGATCAGCCCTTCGCTGCCCGGTGGCACCGCCGCCGCCTCGGCCATCAAGGTGTCGAAATCCGCACCGCCGGTGACCGTCTGCAGCCAACTGACCATGCTGCCGGCCGTCGAGGTGCCCGCGGCCAACGCCAGCAACCCGCGTTCCACGCCCGCCGTCGTCCACAGTGCAGGGTCGCTGTGGTAGCCGTCGATGACCTGAATGAGGAACATGGTCGAGCCGTACATCAACATCTGATCACCGGGATTGCGGACACCCACCGAGAACGCCTCCGCGTACGCATCGACCGTGCCCGCCACCAGCGGCGTGCCCTTCGGGATGCCGGTCGCGGCAGCAGCTTCGGCATGAACCGTGCCCACGACCTCGCTGGGCCAGACCAGCCGGGGCAACGGCAGATGGCCGCAGATACGCTTGGCCCATTCGATGTTCCAGTCGAATTCGCGAGTGACGTACAGCGGATCGCACTGGCTCGCGGTGTGGTGGTCGAGCACGTACTCACCGGTCAGCTTGGCCGTGATGTAGGAGTTCGATCCGTACCAGCCGGTCGCACGGTCGAACACCCGCGGCTCGTGGCGCCGGACCCATTCCAGCTTGGGCCCAACGGCCTGGCTGGACAGCAGGGTGCCGGCCCGGTCCAGGATCGCTTCGGCGCCGAATTCTTCGGTCAGCAACTCGATCTCGGCGCTCGCCCTGGTGTCGATGCCGTACAGGATTGCCGGCCGCAACGGCGTCAGCGCATCGTCGCAGAGCACCAGGCAGGGGCCAACACCGCTCACGCACACGGCGGCGAGCCTCGATCCCGATGGCAGCTCGCCGGTAAGCCGGGTGCTGATCTCGCACACCTCGCGCCACCACATCGACTCGGCGTCGACCTCGGCCCAGCCGGGGCGGGGCAGGTCCATCGCGTGCGACAGCGTCGCCGACGCAATGACCACACCCGCGGTGTCGACGAGGACGCCCTTGGTGCTCCCCGTGCCCATGTCGATTCCGAGAAGCAGGTCCACGGCGTAACCCTACGTCGCCCCAACAGACGCAAAAACCCCGAACACGCGAAGTGTCGGGGGCCTTTGCGTCGACGGGGAAGAACTACCCCTTGCGGGCCTTGACCTTCTCGGTGAGCTGCGGCGCAACCTTGAACAGGTCGCCGATGATGCCGAGGTCGGCGATCTCGAAGATCGGCGCCTCCTCGTCCTTGTTCACCGCGATGATGGTCTTCGACGTCTGCATGCCGGCCCGGTGCTGGATGGCGCCGGAGATGCCCAGCGCGATGTACAGCTGCGGCGACACGGTCTTGCCGGTCTGGCCGACCTGGAACTGGCCCGGGTAGTAGCCCGAGTCCACTGCGGCACGTGACGCGCCGACGGCGGCACCCAGCGAGTCCGCCAGCGCCTCGACCACGGCGAAGTTCTCGGCACTGCCGACGCCGCGGCCGCCCGAGACGACGACCGAGGCCTCGGTCAGCTCCGGACGGTCACCGCCCTCCGCGGGCTCGCGGGCCGTGATCTTCGTCGCGTTCTCGGCGACGGCGGGCACCTCGACGTTCACCACTTCTCCGGCACCGGCGGCGGGTTCGGCCTCGACGGCGCCCGGGCGCACGGTGATCACCGGGGTGTCGCCGGTGGCCTGGGCGTCAACGGTGAACGCGCCACCGAAGATGGAGTGCACACCGACGGCGCCCTCCTTGACCTCGACGGCGTCGACCAGCAGACCCGAGCCCAGGCGTGCGGCCAGCCGGCCTGCGATCTCCTTGCCATCGGCGTTGGCGGCCAGCACGACGGCCGCCGGGGAGGCGGTCTCCACCAGCGACGCCAGCACGTCGACGGCCGGGGTGACCAGGTAGCCCACGGCGTCGTCGGACTCGGCAACGTAGACCTTCGCGGCGCCGGCCTCCTTGAGTCCGTCGATCAGCGGCGCGGCGGTGCCCGGGGCGCCGACCACGACCGCGGACGGCTCGCCCAGCACACGGGCGGCGGTGATCAGTTCGGCGCTGACCTTCTTCAGCGCCCCATCAGCGTGCTCGGTGAGCACCAGTACTTCAGCCATGGATTCGTCAGCCTCTTGATCTAGTGAGAAGTGTTCGGGGTATGGGGGCTAGATGATCTTCTGCGCGACGAGGTACTCGGCGATCTTGGTGCCGCCCTCGCCCTCGTCGGCGACCTTCTCGCCCGCGGTCTTGGGCGGCTTCGGCGTCGCCGACAGCACCTTCGAGCCCGCGTTGGCGACGCCGACCTCGTCGGCCTCGACACCGATCTCGGCCAGCGTCAGCGTCGTCACTTCCTTCTTCTTGGCGGCCATGATGCCCTTGAAGGACGGGAAGCGCGGTTCGTTGATCTTCTCGTTGACGGAGACCACGGCGGGCAGGCTGGCCTCCAGGGTGAACACGCCATCGTCGGTCTCGCGCTCGCCGGTGACCTTGCCGTCCTGGACCGTCACCTTGCGCAGGTGGGTCAGCTGCGGCAGGCCGAGGTACTCGGCGATGACCGCGGGCACCGCGCCACCGACGCCGTCGGTGGCCTCGTTGCCTGCGATGACCAGATCGGTGCCCTCGATGGTGCCCAGC
>JAVRPF010000313.1:0-6823 GCA_032162385.1 Mycobacterium sp. | reverse complement strand
GTATCCGTCGAAGCCGGCCAGACACGCTCGCTCCCGGTCCTCGGCCATCGCGACGGCGGTCACGGCGACGACCGGCACGTCCCGTCCGAGGCTGCCCTCTCTCATCCTGCGCATCGTCTCGGTCCCGTCGATGCCGGGGAGTTGCAGATCCATCAGCACCAGATCAGGGGGATCCTCCTGGGCGAGCCGTAGACCTTCCTCCCCTGATTGGGCCTCGATGACGTCGTATCCGGCGAACTGGAGAACGTCGCGAACCAGCTTGAGGTTCAACGGATTGTCCTCAACCACGAGGATTCTGCGCGGCGTCATGACGACTCCAATGCCAATGCGCCGACATGTCGCAGGGCATCGACCAGCTCGTCGCGACGAATTGGCTTGCGGAGATACTCGTCCGCTCCGAGGGCGAGGCCGTGCGGCCGGTCGTCGACGGCTGAGGCGATGACCACGGGAATGGCGGCGGTGGTGGGGTCGGCCTTGAGCTCAGCCAGTACCTCCCAGCCATCAAGCTGTGGCAGCTCGATTTCAAGCACGACGGCGGCAGGCAGCACCTTGCGGACCAGCTCGAGGGCCTCGACGCCGTCCCGGGCCCGCATGACCCGAGTCGGTGAGCCGTCCAGGTAGGCCGACAGGAGATCGAGCGACGCCCGATCGTCGTCGACGAGTACCACGACGGGAAGCCCGCCACGCTCGGGCGAGGTGGCCTCGTCCGTCCGCTCCAGCACGTCGGCGATCGAGAAGCCGAACATGCTTCCGACCCCTGGAGTGCTCTCGAGCCACATCCTTCCGCCGAACAGCCCGACGATCCGCCGTGACAGCGTCAATCCAAGACCCGTGCCCTCCTCTTTCGGAGCCCCCCGGCGGCCCTGCTGGAAGGACTCGAAGATCCGTTCCTGGTCCTCGGGCGGCACCCCGATCCCGCTGTCGGTGACAGTGACCACTAGGTCGGTCCCCTCGCGGTAGGCGCGGACGGAAACGCTGCCGCCGTCGGGCGTGAACTTGACGGCGTTGGAGAGCAGGTTGAGGACCACCTGCTTGAATCGGAGCTCGTCAGCCACGACCGTGTCGACACCGTCAGTGACCTCCACCGTGACGGTGATGGCGTGCTGAGTCGCGCGCTCGCGGACCATTGTCAGTGTGTAGTCCAGGGCGCTACCGACCCCGAACATGCTCGGCTCGAGCACCATCTGACCCGCTTCGACCTTCGACAGGTCGAGGATCTCGTTGAGCAGCTCGAGGAGGTGCCTGCCCGAATTCAAGATGTCGCGCAGGTACTCGTCCTGGCGCTCGTTGATCTCGCCGAACATGCGATCCAGCAGCACCTCGGAGAAGCCGATCACCGCGTTCAGCGGGGTCCGCAGTTCGTGGGACATGCTGGCCAGGAAGTCCGACTTGTGTTGGCTGGCGATCTCGAGTTCCTTGGTCTTGGTCTGCAGCTCCCCGAACAAGTGCGCGTTGACGATGGCCAGCGCCGACTGGCTGGCGAAGGTCTGGAGGAGCTCGGTCATGTCAGGTGGGAAGGCGCCCGTGCTCCTGCGCCGGATCACCAGCACGCCCACCATCTTGTCGCCGCGCAGCATGGGAACCGCGAGCACTGAGCGCCAGCCGTCCCGGAACAGGATCTCCAGATGGGGGTCGAGCTCTGCCTGAGCCAGATCGGGAACCTCCAGCGGCCGGTCGGCGAGCGCTGCCCGACCGACCAATGTCGAATCCCGGCGGATGGTGATCGCCCGCAACTGTTCCACTAGGTCAGCGCTGCTGCCGAAGGCGGCACGGACGTGGAACGAGTCGTCCGACTCGTCGTACTCCATGATCGATCCGCCGTCGGTTTCGGTGAGCCGCACGGCGTTGCTGACGATCCGGTCCAGGACCTCGTTGCGGTCGAGGCTCGAGCCGACGGCCTCGCCCACTTCACGGAGGGCCTCGAGCTGCGCAACCTTGCTGCCCAGCTCGGAACTCCTGGACTCGAGTGCCTTCATCAGGTTGACCTGTCGCAACACGATCGCGCCCTCGACGGCGAACTCTTCGAGGAGCTCACGTTCACGGACGTCGAACGGCTTGACGTCGGTCCGCCACATGGACAACACGCCGACGACCTCGTCCTGGAGAAGCATCGGCGTGGAGAGCAGGGTGCGGAAACCGGCAAGGCGCTGGAGGTCCGGGCGTCCATAGTCCGCGTCCTTTAATACGTCGGGAATCTGGTGGGTCCGCATGTCCTCAGCGGCGCGCCCGACGATGGACGAACGGTTCCTGGCAAGCGGGTGGTCCAGCAAGTGTTTGCGATACTCCGCGGAGGTCCCACCGGAGACTCGCGAGAGGCGGAACACATCGCCGTCGACGAGGAACAGCTGGGCCGCTTGCGCCCCGCACAGCCGCGCCGCGTACTCAAGGACGGTGTCCAGTACTGCCTCGGGGTCGGCGCCCGCGCGGCCGAGCGCCGCGAGGATCTCGCGACTCGCCGCGGACTGATGGCGGAGGTCTTTCAACTCCTGGTGCTGCTGGGACGAGGTTCTAGTAACGCGTGTAGTCCGAGACGAGCGTTCGCTGGGATCGGCCACAATCCCCCCTTCCGGCCCTCGTCACACTCTGTGCATTAAACGCTGGTCGGGACAACGTAGGTGCGGGTTCACCGTGAGACAGCGGACCGGCCTGCCTGCGTGTCCGATCGGCTGTCAGCAGCTGAGGGCGACATAGACGGTCTTGCTGATCATCGTGGTGACGAGGTCGTCCGAGGATCCGGGCTGACCGGATCCGGAGTCGGAGCGCGAGAACGTCTGACCGGGGCGAACTGCGCTGATGGTGCACTGCTCCAGCGCAGCGGTGCCGGTGCGATTCACGATGACCTCCAAGCCCTGCGCACGCAGCTGGTCGATCGTGGCATCGACCGATGATGGGCCGGCCGGGGCGGCGTTGGCAGGTGCGGTCAATCCAAGGGCCGCCGCGGTCAGCGCGCCGGCAGCGAGGGAAGTGAGGAGTTTCTTCATGGTTCTGCCTTTCTCGTGTTCTTATGCGGATTCAGTTGTCTTGCAGTAACTCCGCAATGAAATCGTCGCTCGCGGTCGGTGCGACGAGACCAGTAGCGCGCTACTGCAATCTCGCCCGGTTTGCGCGCGGTACTACTTAGCCGCGATGCTGACCTGCGCCCAAGGCAATATGTAGGTACTTAAGTCATCGTCGACGTCGACCGCGCGCCGTCCTGGCGAAGGTATTTACCGAGCTCCCGGCGTGTGGTGAGGCAGCAGGTTGGCGAGTTCGTCGCGGCTGGTGGTTCCGGTCTTTGACATGGCCCGGTAAATGTGGCTTTCGACGGTGCGGACCGAAAGACTCAGTCGCTCGGCGACTGCGCGGCTCGACAACCCGTCGGCGATCAACATGACGATCTCGCGTTCGCGATCGGTCAGCGGTAACAGCTCGCTGGACTGACGAAGCGCAGGAGTACTGGCGCCGCCGCATTGTTGAGCCAGCACATCCGCGCGTGTCGAGCAGGCCAACGCCGATCCGCGAAGGTCTTGGCGGCGATACTCGATGGCAGCGTGTGCGACCGCATCTACGGCCGCGACGAGGTCGCCCATGAGCTCGAAGTCTTCAGACACCGCGGCCAATTCGGCGGCGCCGCCGTCGCGCAGGGCCTCGGCAAACCGTGCAGCAAGGCCCGCGCGTGGCCCCTCGACGATCGCCTCGAGCTCGCGCAACCGGGGGGCGCCCGAACGGTCCCCGAACTGGGTGGCGGTCTGCAGGCAGATCACTTCCGCCGCGAAAGACCCGTTGGCTGCAGCCCTTTCGGCCGCCGACAACAAGACGGTGATCGCCTCGCTGACGGCGCCCTGGCCGGCGGCCACCCACGCACGGGCCAGGCTCCGCTCGTAGTCCAGCGACCGGAAGGGACGTCGTAGTCTGTCGAGCTCGGCAAGAACGGCGGCTGCCTCGCCAGTTGAACCCCGGACGGCGAGGGCGGTCGAGCGTGGGAAGTCATAGCGGTATCCCCAGCCGATGGCATGGCCCGAGGCGGACAACGCAACGACTGCCTGCTCCAGCAACGAACATGCGGTATTCAGCCGGCCGGCACCAAGTGCGGCCCGACCCGCCACCGCAGCACCGAGCAAGTGCGCGGCCCCCGGGAGATCGGCCGCCTGCTGACGCACCCGCTCGGCCACATTAACGGCGTCTCGAACCCGGCCGGACAGCAGCAGGGCGCTGACGTGTGCATCAGCGATGTTGAACCGCATCTGCGGAGGGTCGAACGAGCGTGCCGCAACGCTGTATCCCGCGTCGGCGTCGGCCACCGCTTCGGTGGTGCGCCCCGCGTCCGCGGATATGGCAGCGAGCGCCCAGGCCATCTCAGCGTCAACGACGGCGGGCAGGTCGTCCAACGCAAGGTCCTTCGACGCTTGCGTCGCCAAACCCGGCTGGTCCATCGCAAACCAGTACACCGTGAGGAAGGCGTCGATATAGCTGCGAGTCTGCGGTGATGGTGCTGTAGTGCGCGACGCGTCGTCGATGAGCTCTTTCGCGCGTGCGGGGTCGCCAAGCACCCAGAGCATGTTGCTGGCCCGCAGGAACGCGAATCTGGCCTGGTCGGGGTCGGTCAGCTGGCTGGTGGGAATCTCGGCGAGCACGGCGTCGGCCTCCTCGCCACGGCTGAGCCACGAGAGTGCATGCGCCCGAACGAAGTTCGCTTCCGGTCCCGCTCCGGCGCGGATTGCCGCCTCCGCGAGTCGATCGGCGAGCGGCAGATCGGCAAGCCACACCGCCCCGTGGGCTGCTTTAACGAGCATGTCGGCGTCGGGCGTGAGGTCGGAGTCGAGACTCAATGTGGCGCGGCGCACCGCGACCCGGACGTCGTCGCGGTTGGGGGATGCGGCCAGTTCGGCGGCGACCAGTCCACGCAGCCGTCGCAGCCGGGTAGGTGCCGCGCGTTTCCTGCGCACCTCACCGTAAAGCGGATGCGCCACCCGCGCCTCTACACCGCCAACGCTGGGTTCAAGCGTGATGAGGCCACGCGTGTCCGCCTCCTCGACCGCCGCCGGATCAGTGATCCGCGTGAGGGCCGCCAGCTCGATCGGCTCCCCCACGGCCAGCGCATCGATCACATCGGCAACCGGCGCGGCCAGGTCCCCGATGCGGGACTCGATCAGCTCGACCAGGCCGGGCGCCACGATGGGATCACCGATCCACCGCCAGGACCCGTGCTGCATTTCGAGCCGGTCGTCGGTGACCTCCTGCTCGACGATGTTGTGCAGGTACAAAGCATTGCCGCGAGTCAGCGTCCACAGCCGCTGAGCGGCATCCGGATCCACCGATCCGCCCAAAGTGGCCGACAACAGCGCGGCGGTTTCGTCGAGCGACAGCGGCTCCATATCGAGCCGGTCGAACTCGCCACCCCTCCAAATATCCTGCACCGCCGCCGGAATCGGTTCACCGTCGCGCACGGTGAGAACCAGTTTCGCCGCGCCGCGCTGCACGATCTGCTGCACGACGAATGTCGACAGATCATCGAGCAGATGCACGTCATCGACAGCGACGACCACTGTGGTGCCCGCGGGTGCGGCCGTCAACGACTCGATCACCCCGTGCACCAACTGAACGGTGTCGATGACACCAGACTGTGCCCACGCGTTGAAGGCACCCAGCGGAAGTGTCCGCGCCGAGGATGTGCCGACCGCCCACCGGCCTTCGCATCCCCGCGACAGCGCAGCCGACAACGCCTCACGGGCGATCCGGCTCTTCCCTACACCTGCCGCGCCACACACCACGATCCCGGAAACGTCCGGATCCACGATGGCGGCCTCGATGGCACCCATCTCGTCCGAACGGCCGGTCAACGGCCACGACAAGCGCATCCTTACTGGCCCTGCACGATCCTGATCGTGGTCCACGCGCCGACGTGTATGCGATCGCCGTCGTTGAGTGGGGTTTCTTCGCCGCTTCCCAGGAGGTCGTCGCTGCCATTGAGGCTGGTTCCGTTGGTCGATCCCAGGTCGGTGACGGTGAGGCCGGAATCGCGAATCCGCAGCACTGCATGTTGTGTGGAGACGCCGCGGTCGACGGGGTGGATGCCGAGGTCGATCTCGGGTTCGATGCCCTGATCGTGGTTGTGCCTTCCGATCAGTGTGGTGTCGCGGTGTAGGGCGATTCGGCGTTCCGCGAAGAACGTTGGGAACTCGACGGTGTCGGGGCCTCCGCGGGCGAGGACGCGGTCATAGAACTCCCGGTCGGCAACGACGACGGCGGACCAGCTGACCGGCGCCGCTGCGCTTGCTGGTTCTGGGGGCGGGGCCGACAGCGGCGCGGGCAGCGCCGAATCGTGTCCGCACGCTTCACAGAAGCGGCCACTGACCGGCGACTCGCACGCGGGGCATGCCTTCACCGCGGCCTCAGCTGGTGGAGTGGCTCGTGCTGGGTCTCCAGCGGGGCCTCCGATCGGGGACCCGCACACGTCGCAGTAGTCGGCGGCTGCCGAGACGTGTCCTTCGGTGCAGGTAGGCATCAGGTCTCCTTCCGCACTCGGGCGGTTCTGGTCGATCGCGCGTCGAGGGCCATCTCGTCTGCCGCTGCTACCTCGCGTCGCAGCCGAGCCGTGCCGGTGCGCTCGTCGACCTCGATGACACCCCTGAGCAGCTTGGCCGTTCCGTCGTTGCCCGATTTCACGGCGAGTTCCATCGCCCGCTGCAATTTGGCGGTCGCGGTCGCGACGTCGCCGTTCTTGCGTGCGCTCAGCCCCTCCTGGACTGCTTGCGCCAGCTCTGCCTGGCCGGTGTAGTGCGCCACCCTGCGGCTGATCTGGGCCGACTTGGCCGTGTCGGCGGTCCACACCGCGTTCACCAGG
>JAVRPF010000312.1:0-3448 GCA_032162385.1 Mycobacterium sp. | reverse complement strand
ACATGCTCACGAATTGGCCTGGCGCCGAACGTAAAACCCAAGGAGCTGCTAGTGCCCGACCCGAACGCTTTGCGCGCTGTCTGCTCGAAGGCTTCGCCGAAGTGCTTGCTCTGTCGGGCAGCGACAGCGGGACCAACCCGCCGATTCGACGGGTCTAGCTCTGCGCTAAACCTGCGCTAAACCCGAACCCCCGTCCGGCCCGGTCCAGCAGTCGCGTGACGGCATCCCTGACAGCCATGCCGGTGCGACGCGGCTCGACACCGGCGTTCGCCCACGCGCGGACAACGGCCAGTGGCTCAAGGCCGTTGGCGATCGCGACATCGTCGGCGACGAGAGTGAGCGCAGCCGCAGCGTCGTTGACCCCGCTCGAGTTGCTGGGCAATGATCGAGAACCCTTGAATCTCGGGGTGCACCGGCTTCAGGCAGCCAGCTTGTCGATGGACGCGGTGCGGCGCGGATGTTTTGTCGACCTCGAATGCTCGGCTGCTGCCGTCCTACTGCACTACATCAACCCCGACATCTTCTATGCCGCGGGCAGCGGCTTCGGTACGGACGGGCCGGACCGTGATCAGGGCGCGTATGACGCGACCGCATTCTGGCCGCGCGCGGGAAGCGCTGATGGTGTCACCCCAATGATGCGGAATCGGCGGCCTTCATGCCCGCGGGGCCTATGGCGACAGCATCGGCGGTACGCAGACAACGCTGTCATCGGCAATTGGGATGCCGGCGTTGATGAGCGCGCTGCGGACTTCGCGAGCGGTGGCATCCGCCTGCAGGGCCGCTTTGTTCGTTTTGCCGACCGCGGTTACCGGCAGGGCGTCCACGACGGTCACCTCGGTGGGGGTGGCGGCGCGTTCCGACATGCGCCCGCTGACCCAATCCCGAATGGTCCTACCGGTGCTGTTTGAGCCGGCCCGCAGGGTGACGTAGGCCACGGGCGCTTCCCCCGAACAGGGGTCGGGACGGCCGACCGCGTTGGCGCCGGTGACCTCCGGGTGGGCGAGCAGTGCGCGTTCGATGACGACCGGGTCGATGTTGTTGCCTCCGCGGATGATGAGGTCACTGGCGCGACCCACGTGGATGAAGTCGTCCTTGTCGTCGCGGCCCGGATGAGCGTCATGGTCGGTGGTCAATGTTTCGCCTCACAGTTCTGCCGCGGAGCTGCGCGGCGTTTGCGCCGGTTGTGGATGTAACGGTGTGATCAACCCTGGCTGGCTGGGACGGGCATTGCATCCGTGGAGACCCGGGTCGAAACACGGGCGGATCACCTGGGCGCGAGAGTCGCGAAGGCAAGGACGGCGGCGATGGCACGAGTCGCCGAGCCCGCCCCCGAATCGTGGCTACAGGCGACCCGCGGCGAAAGTTGCCGCCTGGTCGACCATCCCGTCCGCTGCGTACGTACTGTGCGCGGCCCAATCCCCGCCATCAGAGCAAACCGGGTCGTCGGGAGCGCACACAATGGTGGTCTTGGCCGCATATCGCGGGCCGATTGCGATGCGCGGCTGGCCGATCGCGCTCATAATCCGGTCCGCTGGTTTTCCGAACAGGGCGACCGCGGCGACGTGGTCGGCCACCGAAAGAGGCATCGGCCGGGGTACGTCGGAAGCAACTACGCCATCCGGCACTACATCCGTGGTGACGAAACCGATCACGGCCGCACCTTGAGAGAAACCGCCGAGCACCACTCTGGTGTTCGGACAGTTCGCCGCCACGCCCTGGACATGAGCACTCGCATCATCAATGCCGTCGACCGCTGCGGCAAAATCGATGCTGGCCGGGTAGTTGACCGCGTACACCCCGACCGACTTCGCGCCAGCTTGCGCGCGAAGCGCGTCGACGAATGCCTGTCCGATCCTTCCAACACCAGGTGGCTCGTTGGTGCCGCGTGCGAACACCACCTCGACGTCAGAACAGGGCTCCGCAGACGCGGAGGGAACCCCAATCGGCGCGATGAGCAGCGTCGAAGTCGTCACCACCGCAGCACCAATGACACAAGCGGTGGGAATGATGACCCGCACGCTTTCACCCTTCTTTCATTTCATAGCGCCCGCTCTTCCCAGGAGCGGTGTCCGCGCCAGGAACTCACCGCTGCAGCATCGGCACGGTCAACTCTGGCCGGTGCAGGCGGGCGAAACCATCCGTGGACACCCCGGTCGCAACACGGGCCCGCAGCGGCAGCAGCTACTTCATCGATGCTTGATCCGGCGCGGGCGAACACCGCTTCGCACCGCTGACGATCCGTTCGACGTTGCGCGCGGCATCCGCACGAGGTTGTTCGCCCGCCGCGCCGTAGTGGTCGTCAGCTCTGTTGCCGGGTCATGTGCGCGGCGTCGTGCGGTGCGCGCGAAGGGCGGTGGTGATGTCCTGCACGGCGTCGAGCTGCTCCGGCGTGAGTGCGTCGACGAAGAGTTCGCGGATGGCGTGCAGGTGGCGGACGGAGGACCGGCGGAAGGCGTCGGCGCCGGCCGGCGCGAGGATGATCCATGCACCGCGGTTGTCGGTCGTGCACGGTTCGCGGTGGACGAGGTCGCGCCGTTCCATGCGGCCGAGGTGATGGGACAGCCGGCTCCGTTCCCAGCCGATATGGTCGGCGAGCTCGGACGAGCGCAGGCGCCGGTCGTCGGCCTCGGTGAGGGCGAGCAGGACGGCGTAGTCGCCGGGGGAGAGGCCGGACTCGCTTTGCAGGCGCGCGGCGAGGGCGGAACGGAGATCTTCCGCGGTTTCGATGAAGGTTCGCCAGATCCGCAACTGTTCCGCCGTGGGGGATCGCCGACGCGACCGGGTGGCTGAGGCGTGCTGCGTCATACCCATACCCCTCCTTGCTGACACGTCAATCATATGCCCGAAATAATTGACGTGTCAATCATGTTGGAGGGGCTATGACTAGGAATTTCGAGCTCGGACTCAACTCGTTCGGCGAGTTGGCGACGGACGACGGCGGCCGGCAGCTGAGCGACGCGGAGACCGTGCGGCTCCTCGTCGAAGAGGCGCAGCTAGCGGAGTCGGCGAGTCTCGACAGGTTCAGCGTGGGCGAGCATTACCGGGAGGGCCACAACGATTCCGCGTCCGCGGTGTTACTGGCGGCGATCGCGACCGCAACGGAGCGGATCCGGCTGGGTACGTCAGTGACGGTGTTGAGCACGAACGACCCGGTGCAGCTGTATCAGGAGTTTTCGACCTTGGACGCGGTGTCCAACGGCCGCGCCGAGGTGATTCTGGGGCGGGGCTCGGCGACGGAGTCGTTCCCGCTGTTCGGCTACGACCTCGCCGACTACGAGCGGCTCTTCGAAGAGAAGCTCGAACTGTTCATGCGGCTGCAGCGGGAGCAGCAGGTCACCTGGTCGGGCACCGTCCGGTCACCGCTGGTCGAGCAGCGGCTGCATCCGGTGATGCGTCCGGGTGGCATCCCGACCTGGATCGGGGTGGGCGGCAACCCGAACTCGGTGCT
>JAVRPF010000311.1:0-6216 GCA_032162385.1 Mycobacterium sp. | reverse complement strand
TGGGACTGCGAAACTACTGGGGCTACAACACATTCGGGTTCTTCGCGCCGCACTATCAGTACGCCGCCAACCAGAACGCCGGTGGTGCGGTCGCCGAGTTCAAGACCATGGTGCGGTCGTTCCACGAGGCGGGGATCGAGGTGATCCTCGACGTGGTCTACAACCACACCGCGGAGGGTAACCACCTGGGTCCCACCATCAACTTCCGCGGCATCGACAACGCCGCCTACTACCGGTTGCTCGACGGAGACGAGAAGTTCTACAAGGACTTCACCGGAACCGGCAACAGCCTCAACGCCCGGCACCCGCACACGCTGCAGCTGATCATGGACTCGCTGCGGTACTGGGTGCTCGAGATGCACGTCGACGGGTTCCGCTTTGACCTGGCGTCCACCCTGGCCCGTGAATTGCACGACGTCGACCGATTGAGCGCGTTCTTCGACCTGGTGCAGCAGGATCCCGTGGTCAGCCAGGTGAAGCTGATCGCCGAACCGTGGGACATCGGCGAGGGTGGATATCAGGTCGGCAACTTTCCTGGTTTGTGGACCGAGTGGAACGGGAAGTATCGCGACACTGTGCGTGACTATTGGCGGGGGGAACCCGCCACCCTTGGTGAATTCGCGTCCCGGCTGACCGGGTCGTCCGACCTCTACGAGGCGACGGGGCGTCGGCCCGGCGCCAGCATCAACTTCGTTACCTGCCACGACGGCTTCACGCTGAACGACCTGGTGTCCTACAACGAGAAGCACAACGAAGCCAACGGCGAGGACAGCCGCGACGGCGAGAGCCACAACCGGTCGTGGAACTGCGGCGTGGAGGGGCCCACCGACGATCCGGAGATCGTGACCTTGCGCGCCCGCCAGATGCGCAACGTCCTGGCCACCCTGGTGCTGTCTCAGGGCACGCCGATGATCAGCCACGGTGACGAGATCGGTCGCACCCAGAAGGGCAACAACAACGTCTACTGCCAGGACTCCGAACTGTCCTGGATGGACTGGTCGTTGGCCGAGAAGAACGCCGACCTGGTCGAGTTCACGCGCAAGGCGATCGAGCTGCGCAAGAAACACCCCGTGTTCCGTAGGCGCCGCTTCTTCGCGGGCAAGCCGATCCGCACCGGTGAGCAGGTCCGCGACATCGCCTGGCTGACCCCCGCCGGCGAGGAGATGACCCCAGAGGACTGGGGCGCGGCGTTCGGCAAGAGCATCGCGGTGTTCCTCAACGGGGAGGCCATCCCCGAACCGAACTCGCGCGGCGAATCCGTCGCCGACGACTCGTTCCTGTTGTGTTTCAACGCCTTCGACCAGGTGCTGGACTTCGTCGTCCCGGCCGACTGGTACGCCGAGCAGTGGACTGCGGCACTGGACACCGCCGACGCACGCGGTGGAACCAGCCTGGTGGTCGTTGCAGGCGAGACGGTCTCCCTGCAGGCCCGGTCCTTGCTCGTGTTGCGCAAGACGGGCTAACCCGTGGGCACACCCCCCCTCTCGACGTACCGGCTGCAGATGCGCGACCAGTTCACCTTCGCCGATGCGGAGAACCTGCTCGACTACCTCGACGATCTCGGGGTCAGCCATCTGTACCTGTCGCCGATCCTGACCGCCGCCGATGGGTCGACGCACGGCTACGACGTAACCGACCCCACCACGGTGTCGTCCGCATTGGGCGGTGCCGACGGCCTGGCCCGGCTATCGCAGGCAGCCCGGGCGCGGGGCATGGGGCTGGTCGTCGACATCGTGCCCAACCACGTCGGCGTCGAGAACCCGCGGCAGAACCCGTGGTGGTGGGACGTCCTCACCCACGGCCGCGAATCGCGTTACGCCACGTTCTTCGACATCGACTGGGCGCTCGACCCCGATGGCCGAATCGTGTTGCCCGTTCTCGGTTCCGACGACGACGTCGACTCCCTGACCGTCGACGGTGACGTGCTGCGCCTGGACAGCCGCGCGTGGCCCATCGCACCTGGCACCGGTGCGGGTAGCGGCCCGGCGGTGCACGACCGCCAGCACTACCGGCTCGTCGGCTGGCGCCACAACGTGTGCGGCTACCGACGGTTCTTCTCCATCACCTCGCTGGCCGGGCTGCGCCAGGAGGACCGCGCGGTGTTCGACGCCACGCACGTCGAGGTCAGGCGCTGGTTCACCGATGGCCTGGTCGACGGCGTGCGTATCGATCACCCCGACGGCCTTTCGAAACCGGCCGGCTATCTGGAGTGGCTACGCGAGATCAGCGGGCCCGACGCCTGGATCGTGATCGAGAAGATCCTTGCGGTCGACGAGCCGCTGGAGCCGACGCTTCCGGTTGCCGGTACCACCGGCTACGACGCGCTGCGCGAGATCGGCGGCCTGTTCGTCGATCCCACCGGCAAGCAGGCTCTGACCGAACTCGTCGACTCCGCAGGCAGCGACTACGGCCAGACACCGGTGGTCGCCCGCGCCCTCAAGGCCGAGGCCGTGACCGACACGCTGCACAGTGAGTTGGGCCGGCTGCGCCGCACCGTCGACGCCACCACCGGAGACGAGCATCCCGACCTGGCCGCGGCGGTCGCCGCGTTGATCAGTCGCATCGGCGTGTACCGCTCGGACTACCCGTCGTTGGCATCGGTCCTGCCGGTGGCGCTGGCCGAAACCGCCGACGAAACACCGCAATTCGCGGAGCCGCTGGCAATCATCGCCACCGCGGTGGCAACCAGTGCGGACGTGGCGGTACGCCTGCAGCAGCTGTGCGGTGCGGCCACCGCAAAGTCAAAAGAGGATTGCCTGTTCTATCGGGACGCGCGGCTGGTGTCCCTCAACGAGGTGGGCGGCGAGCCCGAGTGGTTCGGCGTCGGTGCCGCGGAGTTCCACGACCGCGCCGCCGTTCGGGCGCGGCTGTGGCCGTCGGCGATGACGACGTTGTCCACTCACGACACCAAGCGCGGCGAGGACGTCCGCGCCCGCATCGGTGTGCTGTCACAGGTGCCGTCGCTGTGGGGCGAACTGGTCGGCAAATGGATGCGGCAGGTGCCGCCACCCGACGCCGCCACGGCACTCTTCCTGTGGCAGAACGTGTTCGGCGTGTGGCCGGTCGACGGTGTGATCACCGGTGGCCTCCGAGACCGACTGCACGCCTACACCGATAAGGCGATCCGCGAAGCGGGCGCCCACACCACGTGGAACGACCAGGACCGCGGTTTCGAGTCCGCGGTGCATGCCTGGCTCGACGAGGTGATCGACGGGCCGGTGGCCGCGGAGCTGACGTCGTTGGTGGTCCGCCTCGACGGGTGCGGGCGCAGCGACAGCCTTGGCCAGAAGCTGGTGCAGCTCACCGCACCGGGGGTGCCCGACGTCTACCAGGGCACCGAACTCGCCGACGACAGCCTCGTCGACCCCGACAACCGCCGACCGGTCGATTACGACGTGCGCCGCGAGGCGCTGCGCGCCATGACCGACCCCAAGATTCGGGTCGTCGCCGCCGCCTTGCGGTTGCGCCGCGAGCGGCCGGACACCTTCACCTGCGGCGGCCACCGGCCGGTGCTGGCCGCAGGATCGGCACGCGAGCACGTGGTCGCGTTCCTGCGCGGGGACGACGTCCTCGTTGCGGTGAGCCGATGGACGGTCCGACTCGCCGACACCGGCTGGGGCGACACGTCGTTGGCGCTCCCGGACGGCGACTGGACCGATCGGCTGACGGGACTGCGGTTCTCCGGGAGGGTCAAGCTGACGGACCTGTACGTAGACCTGCCGGTCGCCCTGCTGGAGAAGACGCGTGGCTGACCACGAATTCGCCGTCTGGGCGCCGCGACCCGAGCGGGTGCGACTCGACGTCGACGGCACACTGCACGCGATGACGCGATCGGACGACGGTTGGTGGCGCGCCGTGGTCGACGCACGTCCCGGCGCCCGGTACGGCTTCGTCCTCGACGACGACGACAAGGTGCTGCCAGACCCGCGCTCCCCGCGGCAGCCCGACGGCGTGCACGAACGCTCGCAGCTGTGGGACGCCTCGGCGGCCACGTGGTCCGACGCCGACTGGCATCGCCGCTCCATCGAGGGTGCGGTGCTTTACGAGTTGCACGTGGGGACCTTCACTGCGGCGGGTACGTTCGACTCCGCGGTCGACAAGCTCGACTATCTGGTCGATCTCGGCGTGGACTTCGTCGAACTCATGCCGGTCAACGCTTTCGGCGGCACGCACGGCTGGGGCTACGACGGCGTGCTCTGGTACGCCGTGCACGAGCCATACGGCGGCCCGGACGGCTTGGTGCGCTTCGTGGACGCCTGCCACGACCGCGGGCTCGGCGTGCTGATCGATGCGGTGTTCAACCACCTCGGCCCGTCGGGAAACTACCTACCCAAGTTCGGGCCGTACCTGTCCTCGGGCAGCGGCAACCCCTGGGGTGAGTCGGTCAACATCGCCGACGCCGGTTCCGACGAAGTGCGTACGTACGTCATCGAGTGCGCACTGCGCTGGATGCGCGACTTCCACGCCGACGGACTGCGACTCGATGCGGTGCACGCCCTGGTCGACACCACGGCCGTGCACATCCTGGAGGAACTGTCGGGCGAAACCGACACACTGGCAGCCCGATTGGGCCGGCCGCTGTCCTTGATCGCCGAGAGTGACCGCAACGATCCGCGGCTGATCACGCCGCGCGACCGCGGCGGATTGGGCCTGACCGCGCAGTGGGACGACGACATCCACCATGCCATCCACACCGCCGTCTCCGGCGAACGCCAAGGGTACTACTCGGATTTCGGCTCACTGGAGGTGCTTGCGACCACGCTGAAGCACGGCTACTTCCATGCAGGCACCTATTCCTCGTTCCGGCGCCGTAGGCACGGCCGGCCCCTGGACATCGCGACCATCCCGGCCACCCGACTGCTGGCCTATACCCTGACCCACGACCAGGTGGGCAACCGCGCCATCGGCGACCGGCCGTCGCAGACCCTGGACTTCGGACAACTCGCCGTCAAGGCCGCGCTGGTGCTCGGATCTCCTTACACCGCAATGCTCTTCATGGGCGAGGAGTGGGGCGCGTCGAGCCCATTCCAATTCTTCAGCAGCCACCCCGAGCCCGAGCTCGCCCGGGCCACCGCGGAGGGGCGCAAGGCCGAGTTCGCTGAGCACGGGTGGGACGCCAACGAGGTGCCCGACCCGCAGGACCCGCAGACCTTCGAGCACTCCAAGCTGGCGTGGGACGAGATCGACGCAGGCGAGCATGCGCGGCTACGCGAGGTCTACCGCGGGCTGATCGCCTTGCGGCGCGCCGAACCGGACTTCGCCGACCCGTGGCTGGACCACCTTGGCGTGGACTACGACGAGGACCAGCGCTGGATCGTGTTGCGGCGCGGGGCATTCGCCGTCGCCTGCAATCTCGGCACGGAGCCGGTGTCGGTGCCCGTCACCGGCGAGGTCGTGTTGGCCCCCGACGAGCCTGCTGTCGGAGCGGAAACCACACGTCTGGGCGGGCATTCGTTCGCGATCCTGCGCGTCGTGAAATGACCGCTTCCCCCATCATTCTCGCCGACTCCCCGTCGACCGCATCACGTCAGCACGCCAGCGGACGAGGTTGACCTTCGCCCTGCTGTGGCCGGCGTCGGCGGCACGGTCATACCAGTGCCACGCCGCATCCAGGTCCGGCGGATCCATCTGCTTGTGGAGCAGCCACCCGAGGTTGTTCATGGCGCCGTGGTTCCCGGCGTCGGCCGCATGCTCATACCACTGCCGCGCCGCATCCAGATCCGGCGGATCGGTCCAGTGCGAATAGAGCAAACCGAGGCTGTTCATCGCTTTGCTCTCCCCCGCCTCGGCCGCACGCTCCCACCAGTGCCGCGCCGCCTCGTCATCCGGCGGATCCATGAACGCGTGGTGCAGAACCCCGAGGTTGTGCATGGCCTCGCTGTTGCCGGCATCGGCCGCACGCTCCCACCACTGTCGCGTCGCATCCGGATCGGCCGGGCTCATCAACTCCTGGTACAGGTACGCGAGTCTGAGCATGGCGTCGACGTTCCCGGCGTCCGCGGCACGCTCATACCACCGGCGCGCCGCATCGAGTTCCCGCGGCCTGGTCAACTCCTCGTCAATCCATCCGAGCTCGAGCATGGCTTCGCTGCGCCCGGCGTCGGCGGCACGCTCATACCACCGGCGCGCCGCATCCAGATCCGGCGGATCCATCCACTGTGAATGGAGCACACCGAGGGCGAACTCGGCGTCGGTGCCTCCTGCGTCGGCCGCCTC
>JAVRPF010000310.1:0-2898 GCA_032162385.1 Mycobacterium sp. | reverse complement strand
TGGCCTCTTCTCCGCCGACCCGGCGCGCCTGGCGGCCCCGGGCGGTACCGATCCCCGGGTCGCTTCGCTCTTGCCCGCCGGTACCGACTCCCGAGTCGCTGCGCTCCGGGCGGGGAGGTTGAGTTGGCGGGCCGGGCCGTGGCCGGTCGACGAAAGGTGGTGGGCCTCCGGACAAGTCCCCACGCAAGTCAGGGCAGGACGGACGGCTCGGGTGCAGGTGCTGCTCGACGGTGACGGCGACACCGCCGGACGCGCACTGCTGCTGTGTTACCGGCAGAGGAGGTGGTATCTGGAGGGAGTGTACGAATAGTCAGTTGTGCACAACTTAATTGCGGGCTACAGTTCTGGGCATGGCCACGGTGACCCTCGATCAGCAGCTCTGCTTCGCCCTGTACTCGGCGTCGCGGGCGATGACGGCGGCGTACCGGCCAGTGCTGACCGAGATGAACCTCACCTATCCGCAGTACCTGGTGATGTTGGTGCTGTGGGAGGAGGAGCGTGTCACCGTCGGGCGGCTCGGCGAGCGGATGCAGCTCGACTCGGGCACCCTCTCGCCGCTGCTGAAGCGCTTGGAGAGCAACGGATTCGTGCGACGCGAGCGATCGCGGGATGACGAGCGGTTGGTCGACGTGACACTCACCCCGGCCGGCCGGCGGCTCGAACGCCGCGCCCAGTGCATCCCGGAACGGCTCTTCGGGTCGACCGGTATGGCCGAGGAACAAGCCTCGGACCTGCGTGACGCGGTTCGGCGACTCACCGATGCGCTCAACGCATCCAACCGAAAGGAATCCGCATGAAGCCCCTCTACACCGCCGAGGCCCTGACCACCGGAGACGGCCGCAACGGGCACGCCCGAAGCTCAGACGGCAGGCTGGACCTTCAGCTGGCCATTCCGAAGGAGATGGGTGGCAGCGGCGACGGGACCAACCCCGAGCAACTCTTCGCCATCGGCTATGCGGCCTGCTTCCATTCCGCCCTGCGGCTCATCGGTCGCCAGGAGAAGGCCGATGTCTCGGATTCTGCGGTTGGGGCACGGGTTTCGATCGGACAGATCGACAACGGCGGCTTTGGTCTGGCCGTCGAACTCGAAATCACCCTGCCCAACGTCGACCACGAAACCGCGCAGCAGCTAACCGAGAAGGCGCACCAGGTCTGCCCGTACTCCAACGCCACCCGCGGGAACGTCGACGTCAAACTGGTGGTCACCGACGACTGACCCGTCAGGCCAGTCCGGCTGCGAACGGACCCACGCGCGCGATGAACCGATCGAAGAACGCGCCCGGGTCGACCTCGATGCCGATGTGCGCGTTGGGATGTCGACCCCAGTGTCCGTTCCAGTCGGCCACGGTCATGCCGCGGGTCAGGGTGCCGACCAACTCGACGTCGATGGTGGCCCGCCGGTAGCGAACCAGATCGGGGTCCAACGCCACGGCGGCGGCGAGCGGGTCGTGCAGGTGCGCGAGATACCCCTCACCCTGGTCGAAGTGGAACTCGAAGTAGAACCGCATCGCGTCCTCGAGGACCCGGATCAGCGGGTTGGACGCCGCCGAGCGGGTGCCGCGATCGTCGAGCACGCTCATCCGTGTGGTGGCCGAATCGGCCGCGGCGGCCAACCGACTCAGGATCGACGGCGTCATCGCGACGTTCTCGGTGACGTTCAGCCCCAACACGATGGGCAGATGGGTCGGCATGTCGAGGCCCCACGCCGCACTCCAGACGGTGAACACCTCCGCCGCCGACTCGGGGTCGACACTGATGTTCCACTCGGCAACGGGCGTGGTGTTGCCGCGGTAGTCGAACGCGCCGCCCATGATCACCAGCCGCCGCAGCAGCCTGGGCAGGGCGGGCTCGATCCGCATCGCCAGCGCCAGGTTGGTCAGCGGGCCGGTGGCCAACCCGATCAGCTCGCCTGGGCGGTCGCGGGCCGCGCGCACCCAGGCCTGGGCGGCGTCGTACTCGGTGAGCCGCCCATCGCCCGCAGGCAGCCGGGCATAGCCGAGCCCTTCGGGACCGTGGGTGTCCTCCGCGGTGCGCAGCGGCGCGATCAGCGGCTGGTCGGCTCCCTTGGACACTGGAATCCCGGTCGCGTGACACACTTCGAGCAGCCCCAGGTTGTTGGCACAGACCTGCTTGACCGGCACGTTTCCCCCGGTCGATGCGATGCCCACCAGTTCGGCGTCAGCGCTGGCCAGCAGATAGGCCAGCGCCATGGCGTCGTCCACGCCGGTATCGACGTCCGCGAAGACGGGAAGCGGAGCCGAACGGCCATCGCCCTGCCAGACCGCCTCTGTCACGCCGCCCACGATAAGGCCGGCCACCTACCAGTGCACACCGGGCACCATGCGCACTGCCCGCTTGATGGGCCGCGGCATCCGCATCTTCGCGACGGCACTGCGCGCCGGTCGCGTGGGCCGCCGGGCCGGGCTTTGCGCCTCGGTGGCGGCGGCCTCGCCGGTCGGCGCGACTCCCCGGGCGGCCGCCGAGTCGGGATACCCGAGGTAGACCTGGTGCAGCACCCGACGGGACAGCTTCGGAGCGAAGTAGTTGCCGAGGTCGGCCAGCGTGCCGACCGGGGTGTCGATCCGCGCGGGTTTGTCCACCAGACCGCGCACCACCATCGCCGCGGCGTGCTCTGCGGTGATCGGCGGCATGGGGTTGAGCCGCCGTGACGGAGCGATCATCGGCGTCTTGACCAATGGCATGTGGATGCTGGTGAACGTGATGTGGTCCGACAGCGTCTCGGTGCCGACCACTTCGGCGAACGCGTCGAGCGCCGCCTTGCTCGGGATGTAGGCGCTGTACTTCGGGCTCCTGGCCTGCACGCCCGCGCTGGACACGTTCACCACGTGACCGAACCGGCGCTCCCGCCAGTGCGGCAGCAGCGCGAGAACCATGCGC
>JAVRPF010000309.1:0-2646 GCA_032162385.1 Mycobacterium sp. | reverse complement strand
GAGCCGCCGACGAGGGTTCCGATCTGCTTGAGCAGCGCGATGTCTGCCGCGTTCAGCGTGCGCAGCAGGAACACCACCGCGTCGACCCGGGGCACGCCGTCCTCGGGGACCAGGAGCCGCAGGGTGCGCTCGGAGACGTCACGCGACAGCGACGAGGTGCCTGGTGTGTCGATGATCGTGGTGTCGATCAGCTCGGTGGCCGGCCACTCGACGTCGAGGTCGACGACGTCCTCGGGGTCGAGGCTGGCGAAGTCGAACGTCAGGGCCCGATCGCCGGGATCCCGCGCGATGGGCACGTTGGAGCGGCGCCCGCCGCGGTGATTCGCCGTCACCTTGGGGGTGGGCCCGTTGCGGAACCAGGTGACGATGCGGGTGGCCTCGGTGGCGTCGGTGGGCGCGATGTCCTCGCCGACGAGCGCGTTGACCAGGGTCGACTTGCCGGCCTTGAGCGTGCCGGCCAGGGCGATCCGGATGGGCTGGTTCAGCCGCCTGCCGATCCACTCCAATTCGTTGTGCACGTCGGGGCGTTCGCGGTAGGCCGGATCGCCACTATAGGCCTGGATGGTCCCGCCAAGGATCGCGCGCACTCGATCGCTCGTGCTCATGTTTGCGCTACCTCGGAATCCGGTTGACCCTTTGCCGGGTCACCAGCATAGGCAATACGGCTGCGAGGTCACCTCGTGATGGGCGCCGGCTGGGCTTCCGGTTGGGGCGACAGGTTCACGGCGTGCTCGGTGACCTGGCGCAGGATGTTGAGTTGACGCTCGAGTTCGTTGACCCGCGTGGCACGTTCGTTCTCCTCGAGTTTTGCTGCAGCGAGCGAGGCCTGCAGCGACTCGTTCAGCGAGCGGGTGGTCTGGTTGGCGATGCCGCGGTAGTGGTCGCGCAGCTGGCGCTGGATCCCCTTGAGCCGGTCGCGCGACTCCTTGCTGACGATGAAGGACACGTCGTCGACGAAGCGGCGCATGTTGGCCTTGGCCTCGTTGCGCACGCGCGCCATCCGGTTCTCCATATCCTCCTTGTAGGCCTTGCGGCCCAACACCAGACCGGCGCCAAGCGACAGCGGGTTGAACATGCCAAGCCCCGCGAAGGACGTGATCATGCCGAACATCAACACGCCGCCGTAGGACCCGCGCATGCCGGTAACCACCTTGTGGCCCTTGCCGATCGGCTTGGCCTCCAGCTTGGCCACCGACTTCATCTCGCCGAATCCCGCACCCATCTCCCGCGCGTCGATCTGGGGCATGTCGACGGCGTCGATGCCGGCTTCTTGGAAGTTGTGCGCCACCTCTTCAGCGAGCGCCCCCGCACGCTGATACGCCCACACGAAGTTGTCGCCGACGGCGGTGGCGATCGCGTTCTCGAGTTCGGCGCCGATCTCGGCCCAGTGCTGCGTCGGATCGCAGCCGTCGATGACCTTCTCGGTGTGCTGAGTGATCGCCCGGAACCGGCCCCGCAGGTCGTGGTCCACGTCAGCGGTCAGGTCGGTGATGCCGTCGTTGAGCACCTGCTGCCACAGCGCGGTCTGCGCAAGCGCATCCATGGCCTCCTGCTTGCGCCGCTCCAGGTCGGCGGTCATCCGGTCACGCGCATCGGGATCGTTGATCGCCGAAAGCTCAGTGGTGACGGCGAGGGTCAAATGCTCAGCGGCGGAACGCACTTCGGCAAGCACCTGGTCGCGTACTCGATCGTTCTCCCTGGACAGCACCTTCTCGCTGAGGAACTTGACGACGGCAGGGAAGTTCGATTCCTCGTTGAGTTCCTTGTCGTTCATCTGGATCGCGTGACTGCGCAGGATCGAAGAAACTGGAGTGACCGGAACATTTACGCCTGCCCGCCGCAGGTGTCCTTCGTTGACTGCGACGATCTCGCGCCAATGCGGGTACAGATCCGTCTTGGTTGCCAGAATGGTTGCCAACGGGCAGATTTCGAGCGCCTGCCGGATGAAGGTCATCTCCGGCTCGGTGAACTCCTGGCTGGTGTCGCTGATCATCAGCATCGCGTCGGCGTCGGGCAGCAGGCCCAGCGTCGCCGAGAGGTGAGGTTGGCCGTGACCGCCGACCCCTGGGGTGTCGACGAACGCGAGGCCGTTCTTCAACAACGGGCTGGGCGCGGTGATCTCGGCGCGCAACACCTCGCGACCACCGGCCTGGGGTGCGCGCCGCAGATCGCTCTGCACCTCACTCGGCGGGATCTCGATGACCTCGGGCTCTGCGCCGTCGCCCCGCGCGACGATCAACCGCGCCGACGCCTGCTCGCCGTAGGACACCACCGTGGCCAATGCCGTGGTCTCGTCGTCGCCGACGCGGGCGACGGGGACGTTCAGCAGGGAGTTCAGCAGCTGGCTCTTGCCCTGCTTGAGCTGCCCGGCGATCACCACCCGGATCTGCGGGTCGGAGATGCGCTCCTTCGCCCTGCCGAGACGCTCCACCAGGTCGCCGCGATCGTAGGTGGCCGCGATCTTGGTGCTGTGGTCGATCAACTCGACGATGACCTTGACCTTGCGGGGGTCGTTCGGTTGCGTCATGCGAGGTCCTCTTGGTCTTCGATGTCAGTCAACGGTAGGCGCGGAACTGGCGGGGACCCCCAGGGAGTCCCCGCCAGTTGCGGTGGTGGATCAGAAACCGTGCAGATCGGTGGCGTTGT
>JAVRPF010000308.1:0-12608 GCA_032162385.1 Mycobacterium sp. | reverse complement strand
TGGCCGCGGAAGGCATGAAGGCGCTGAAGATCGACCGGTTGTGCGACCAGCTCGGCGTCACCAAGGGCAGCTTCTATTGGCACTTCGACGGCATGCCCAGCTATCGCACAGCACTCATCGAGGCATGGGGGGAACTGCGCGACGAGGACCGTCACCACATCGACGAGATGGGCGATGTTCCCCCGCGTGAACGTCTGTCGAAGATGATGACCTCGCTGGTCAGCCCTCGGCACTGGACGCTGGAGCGCGCGATGCGCGAATGGGCCCGCTCCGACGGGTCGGTCGCCGCCAGCGTGCGGGCGGCCGACCGCAGGCTGCTGCGGGCGGTGCAACAGGTGTTCCTGCCTACCGTTCCAGACCCTGCTGGAGACGACGGGCCGCAAGTCCGGTTGCGTGGTGTCCGTTCGTTCGGCACCGACCTGTTGACGATCCGGATCGAACTGACCGATTGACAGCCAACCGCTTCCGAGACTAGAAATGAAAGTGACTTTACTTTCATTTCCACTGCTGTCGCGACCCCGAGACGACGGAGCCGAATCGATGGAATCGTTCATCCACCTGCGCAAGGGCAAGACGCCGCGCCGGTTGCACGCCGACCTCGACGGCCTCAAGGACGACGAGCTGGGCCGCGGTGGATTCACCGGGCGAACCGCGAACATGTACCGGCGCAACGACCCCACCGCCTACCGGGCAAGCGGTCCCCTGCGTCCCATCGACGTGCTGTCCGGCGAGTTGAAGCCCAGCGACGCCACCGACGCGCACGGCGGCCCGCTGCTGATGTTCGCCAACGCCGACTCCCAGGTGCTGCTGTCCCGGCGCAGCGAGCCGATGCCGTTCTTCGTCCGCTACGTGGACGGCGACCTGTTGTCGTTCGTGCACAAGGGTGCCGGGCTCTTGCAGACCGAGTTCGGCCCGCTGCGCTACCGCGAGGGCGACTGGGTGTACATCCCGAAGGCATGCACGTGGCGCCAGGTGCCGGATACGGAGTCGACGCTGCTGATTATCCAGGCCACCGACGAGTTCCGGGTGCCGCCGCCCGCACAGCTGGGTAGGCACTTCCCGTTCGACCCCTCGCAGGCGGTCATTCCCGAGCCTGCGCCGATCGACGATGCCGTTGGCCCGCAAACAGACGGAGAGTACGAGGTGCGGCTCATCCACGATGGTGGCCCGACAAGCCTTTACTACCAACACAATCCGCTCGACGTCGAAGGCTGGCGCGGTGACAACTTCCCGTTCACGTTCAACATCGCCGACTACAACGTGGTGACCTCTGACAGCGTCCACCTGCCACCGACCGTGCACCTCTTCATGCAGGCCACCGGTGTGTACGTGATGAACTTCCTGCCCAAGCGGGCCGAGGCGGTGGCGGGCACCGAACGCACGCCCTGGTACCACCGCAATGTCGACTACGACGAGATCGCGTTCTTCCACAGCGGATCGCTCTACGGCATCCCGATGCCGCCCGGCCTGGTCTCGCATGCGCCGCAAGGGGTTCACCACGGTGCACCGGAGAAGGCACGCGAACGGGCCCGGCGCAAGTTCGACGATTACCACAGGGTCGACTGGTCGGTGATCGCCATCGACACCAGGCGCCGACTCGTCCCGTCCGCCGAGGTTCTCGCCAACGATCTGGGGCAGCACTGATGACACAAATTGCCGAAACCCCCGTCAAGCGCGACTACGAACGCATCCCGTATCTGGTTGCCTACCAGAACACTTCGAGCATGCGCGACGTGTACGGCGGTGTCGCGGAATTGGTCGTGCTGGAGAGCTATTTGCTCAAGCCCAGGCTGAAGCAGTCCGATACCGTACTGGTGTTCATGCACCCGATCGGGGGCGGCGCCTACCTGCCGATGATCAATGCCCTCGCGCGGGCCGGCCACCACGTCATCTATTGCAACAGCCGCTTCCGCGGCACCGACTCGGCGCTGCTGATGGAGAAGGTCGTCGAGGACCTCGGCGAGTGCATCAAGGACGCCAAGAACCGGCTAGGTTACGAGAAGGTAGTGTTGGCCGGCTGGAGTGGCGGCGGCTCGCTGTCGGTGTTCTATCAACAGCAGGCGCAGCACCCCACCGTCACTGCCAGCCCGTCGGGCGACGGGCCCGACCTGACCAAGCTCGGGCTGATCGCCGCCGACGGCATCATGCTGCTGGCGGCCCACATCAGCCGACACGGCACCATGACCGAGTGGCTGGACGCCTCCATTCTCGATGAGTCCGATCCGAGCAAGCGCGACCCTGAACTGGACCTCTACGACCAGGACAACCCGAACCAGCCGCCGTACAGCCCGGAGTTCCTCACGCGCTACCGGCAGGCCCAGGTCGACCGCAACCGGCGAATCACCAAGTGGGTCAAGGAGAAACTCGTCGAGCTGAAGGGGGCCGGACGGCCCGACGACGAGTTCGCCTTCGTGGTACACGGCACCATGGCCGACCCGCGCTGGCTGGACCCGACGGTGGATCCGAACGATCGCGCCCCGGGAACCTGCTACCTGGGCGATCCTCGAGTGGTGAACTCGAGCCCCGTCGGCCTCGCCCGGTTCTGCACGCTGCGCAGCTGGCTGTCGCAGTGGAGCTACGACGACGCCAATGGCGACGCCGTTGCCTGCGGACCGGACATCGCGGTGCCGGCGCTGGTGATCGGCAACCGGGCCGACGACGCGTGCACGCCGAGCCACACCCGCAGGCTGTTCGAGGCCGTCGGGCATCCCGACAAGGAGATGCACGAGATTCCCGGTGCCAACCACTACTACTCAGGGCCCGACCAGCGGGGCACACTGCGCCAGGCCGTCGGGGTATGCACCGATTGGCTGCACCGGCATGGGTTTTCGCTATGACCGTCACTGGCCCGCTGGATGGCATCCGCGTCATCGAGGTCGGCACGCTGATCTCGGGGCCGTTCGCGGGCCGACTGCTCGGGGACATGGGTGCCGAGGTCATCAAGATCGAGCCACCCGGCTCCCCCGACCCTTTGCGTACCTGGGGGCAGGCCGAACTCGACGGACACCACTTCTTCTGGACGGTGCACGCCCGCAACAAGAAGGCCGTCACGCTGAACCTGCGTGAGGCCAGGGGCCGCGAACTCTTCCTCGACCTGGTCGAGCGCTCCGACATCATCGTCGAGAACTTCCGGCCCGGCACCCTGGAGAAGTGGAATCTGGGTTACGACGTTCTGCGCGAACGCAATCGCGGTATCGTGCTGGTCCGGGTATCCGGTTACGGCCAGACCGGTCCGGAGGCCCACAAAGCCGGCTACGCGTCGGTGGCCGAGGCAGCCAGCGGACTGCGGCACATGAACGGCTTTCCGGGCGGGCCTCCCCCGCGGCTGGCACTGTCGCTGGGCGACAGTCTGGCCGGCATGTTCGCCGTGCAGGGCGCGCTGGCCGCGCTCTACCGACGCACCGTCACCGGCGAGGGCCAGATCGTCGACGCCGCGCTGACCGAAGCATGTCTGGCCATCCAGGAATCCACCATCCCCGACTACGACGTCGGCGGCGTGGTTCGGGGGCCGTCCGGCACCCGGCTCGAGGGCATCGCCCCGTCGAACATCTACCCCACCACCGACGGCAGCTGGGTGGTGATCGCCGCCAATCAGGACACCGTGTTCCGCCGACTGTGCGGCGCGATGGGCCAGCCCGAGCTGGCCACCGACGACCGGTTCGTCAATCACGTTGCGCGCGGCCGCAATCAGGACGAGATCGACAAGATCATCGCCGCCTGGGCCGCTGAGCGGCAGCCTGCCGAGATCATCTCGACGCTGAGCGAGGCGGGGGTGATCAGCGGGCCCATCAACACGATCGCCGAGGTGGTCGAGGATCCGCAGCTACGGTCCCGCGGCATGCTCGCCGACCACTGGGACGAACGCATCGGGCGCAACGTGCTGGGCCCCGGCGTGGTGCCGGTGCTGTCCGAGACGCCAGGGACCATCCGCAGCGCAGGCTCGGTCGAACCCGGCCAGCACAATGACGAGGTCTACCGGCGGCTGCTCGGAAGGTCGGCCGATGAGCTGGAAGCGTTGCGCGCCGAGGGGATCGTCTGAGATGACACCGAAGGAACTGCCCGAACACGTGACGATCCGCGAGGTCTGCCTGCGCGACGGGTTGCAGATCGAGGACCCGATTCCGTTGTCCGCCAAGCTGGAACTGCTCGAAGCCGTCGTCGCGACCGGCGTTCGCGAGGTCGAGGCCACGGCGTTCGTGTCGCCGTCCAAGGTGCCGGCGCTGGCCGACGCCGCGGCACTGGCCGCCGAACTACCGCGTCTGCGCCAGGCTCACGGCGTCGAGTTCTCCGCCCTGGTCGCGGGACCGGGAGGAGCCGGACGAGCCATAGCAGCGGGCATCGGTTCCATCGAATACGTGGTGTCGGCCGCCGACGGGCACAGCCAGGCCAACGTCGGACGGTCGACCGCTGACTCCACCCACCTGATCGCCGACATCGCCCGCATCGCACACGAGAACGGCGCGACCATCGAGGTGATCATCGCGACGGCGTGGGACTGCCCGTTCGACGGACCGACCGACCCCCAGCGAGTGCTCGAGATCGCCACGGCGGCCGTCGAGATCGGCGCCGACCGGGTGGCGATCGCCGACACCATCGGCACCACGACGCCGCGCCGGGTGACGGCGCTGATCGAGAGTCTGCGTCCGGTGATCGGTGATGTCCCGCTTGGCGCGCACTTCCACAACACCCGCGGCGCGGGACTGGCCAGCGCCTGGGCGGCGGTCGCGGCCGGAGTCAGGCGGCTCGACGCGTCGGCCGGCGGTCTGGGCGGTTGCCCGTTCGCCCCGGGCGCCAGCGGAAACATCGCCACCGAGGATCTGGTGTACATGTTGCGCGACAGCGACATCGGCGTGGACGTCGACCTGCAGGCGGCGATCCACGCGGCGGGCGTCGCGCGCACCGCCGTCGGCCACGACCTGCCCAGCGCCCTGTTGCGTGCCGGCGATCGCATCCTGAGCTGAGCATGACGGTGCCTCGAGAGACGTTCACCGCGAAGGGTCACCAGACCCGCGAGGCCATCGAATGCGCCGCGCGGAAGCTGTTCGCCGAACGAGGTTTCCACGGCACGACGCTTGCCGATATCACCTCCGCCGCCGGCAGGTCCCCGGCGGCCTTCTACCGCTACTACGCCGACAAGGAAGGCCTGCTCGCGGTCCTGGCCGAGTCGTTCCTGCGCGACGTCGTCGCACCGGCCGGCCAGCACATCCACCTCCCCGAGTCCCCTGACGACACGGAGTTCTTCGTCTCCGCGGTGACCGGCTACTGGAACATGTTCAAGCAGAACATCGGGATCATGGTCGCAGTCGACCAGCTCGCCGCCGTCCAGCAACGATTCGCCACCGTGCAGAACGAGTTTCGCCGGTTCGGCATCGACATCGTGCGGGCTTCGGTGCTGCGCGCCCAGGAGCAGGGTTACGCCCACGACGTCGACCCGGAGCACACCGCCCTGGCCATCTCCCTGCTGTTCGAGCGGTTCACCGCCGTCTACCTTCGGCCCGACACCGCCCTTCTCGGGGTGGCCACCACCGACGAGAATGCGGTGCGGACGCTGTCGACGATCTGGAAGAAGACGCTGTACGGCTTCTAAAGCACCAAGGACACCAAGGAAAGGAATCAGAGTGGATTTCGCCCTGCCGGATCACCTTCCGGGCCTGCTCGCCGAGATGGACGCTTTCATCGAGGCGGAGATCAAGCCGCTCGAAGCCGAGAACATGCAGTACTTCGACAAGCGGCGCGAGTACGCCCGCACGGACTGGGAGCACGACGGCATTCCGCAGCGGGCGTGGGAGGACCTGCTCGACGAGATGCGGCGCCGAGCCGATGCGGCGGGCTGGCTGCGCTACGGCCTGCCGTCGCGTTTCGGTGGACGCGACGGCACCAACCTGGACATGGCCGTCATCCGGGAACATCTGGCGCACAAGGGCCTTGGCCTGCACAACGACCTGCAGGACGAGTCGTCGATCGTGGGAAACTTTCCGCAGGTCATCATGATGGACCGGTTCGGCACCGACGTCCAGAAGAGGGAGTGGGGGGAGGCACTGCTGACCGGCGAGCGCTCGATGGCCTTCGGGCTCTCCGAGCCCGGCCACGGCTCCGATGCGACGTGGCTCGAGACCGCCGCCGTGGCCGACGGAGACGGCTGGCTGATCAACGGGACGAAACGGTGGAACACCGGCGTGCACCGCGCCAGTCATGACCTGGTCTTCGCCCGCACGTCCGGTGAAGCGGGGCAGGCCCGTGGCATCACGGCGTTCCTGGTGCCGACCGACGCACCGGGTTTCACAGTGCCCTTCTACTGGTGGACGTTCAACATGCCCACCGACCACGGCGAAGTGGCACTCAAGGACGTCCGGGTGCCCGCCGACGCCGTACTCGGCGAGGTGGACCACGGCCTCGAGGTGGGCCAGACCTTCCTGCACGAGAATAGGATTCGCCAGGCCGCCAGCAGTCTGGGCGCCGCCCAGTACTGCATCGACCGGGCGGCGGCGTACGCGAGCGAGCGGGTGGTGTTCGGCAAGCCGCTGTCGGTGAATCAGGCAGTGCAGTGGCCACTGGTCGAACTGCAGACCGAGGCTCAGATGGTCCGGCTGCTGGTCTACTACGCGGCCTGGCACCTGGACCGCAACCACCACATGGAGGTCAGCGACAAGGTGTCGATGGCGAACTACCGTGCCAACCGGTTGGTGTGCGAGGCCGCTGACCGCGCCATGCAGGTGCACGGCGGTCTGGGCTACAGCCGCCACGAGCCGTTCGAGCACATCTACCGCCATCACCGCCGCTACCGGATCACCGAGGGCGCCGAGGAGATCCAGATCCGGCGGGTGGCCCAGCGGATGTTCAAGTTCGGCTCCCGGGCCCGCGAAGAGCGGGCCCGCGACGAGCCGAAGACACCGTCGTGACCAGCACGCCCGAGCATCTCGCGCCGGCGTTGGTGAAAGTCCTCGAGCCGGCTCTCGGCGACGTCCAGGTGGTCAACCTGCGGGTGCTCACCGGCGGCGCGAGCCGCACCACCTGGGCCTTCGACGCTGTCAGCGACCGAGGCGAGCGAAGCGACGGGAAATGGCACGACGCATCACGGGCGCTGATCCTGCGCATCGGGCCACCCGATGAGATCCACGCGGGCATGGAACTCGAAGCGGCGGCGCTGACCCGGGCAGCAGCCACCGGTGCTCCGGTGCCGCACGTCCTGGTCGCGGACGATTCGGACGCCGCATTGGGCAATCCCTACCTCGTCTGCGACTTCATCGGCGGCGAGACCATCGTCCGCCGGATTCAGCGGGCCCTCGAAGACACCTCACGTGCGAGCCTGGTCACCCAGTGCGCGAGCGCGCTTGCCGCGATCCACCGGGCCGACCCGTCCGGCATCGGCCTGACGGCGTCCGAGCCGCTCAACGAGTGGCACGCCCAGCTCGATGAGATGGGGGACACGACGGCGACGTTCGAATGGGCGTTCCGGTGGCTCGCAGCGAACCGGCCACCCGTATCACCGAATGTGTTGTTGCACGGTGACTTCCGGATGGGCAACCTGATAATCGATACCGAGGCCGACCCGGCCCGGCTCGCGGCCGTCCTGGACTGGGAGCTCACCCACGCCGGCGAAGTCTACGAGGACCTCGCCTGGTTCTGCATCAGGGCGTGGCGGTTCGGGGCACCCAGAGAACTCGGCGCGGGCGGGCTCGGCAGCATCGAGGACTTTCTGCGCGCCTACGAGGAGGTCTCGGACAGGGCATTGGACCGCGCCGCGATGCACTGGTGGCTGATCCTGTCCACCCTGCGGTGGGGCGTCATCTGCCGCTATCAGGCACACCGTCACCTGTCCGGGCAGACCCGTTCCGTCGAACTCGCCGCAATCGGTCGCCGGGTGGCCGAGACGGAGTTCGACCTGCTCACCCTGTTGGAGCCCGCGTCATGACCGACCTGCACAACCGGCCTACCGCCGCCGAACTCGTCGCCGCGGTCGCGGAGTTCCTGGAATCCGACGTCAGAGACGCGACGGGACCCGATGGTCGGCTCGCCAACGCAGCCTCGGTGAACTTCCACGCCCGGGTGGCGGCCAACGTGCTGCGCACCGTCGAGCGGGAACTACTCGACGACACCGCAGGCGAACCGCGCGCCGCGCTTGCCGCCATGGGCTTCGCCGACGAACGGGACCTGTCGGCCGCGATCACGCGCGGCGACCTCGACGACCGCGGTTCCGACGTTCTGCCGTGTCTGCGGACGCTCGTACTGCACCGACTCGCCGTCGCGCACCCCGGTTACGAGCATGAATAGGCGCTCACCCTCGCCGGGCCCGCGCCAACCAGGCGGGCTCGTCCACCCTGGAGCCGACCGCGAGGCCCAGCGCTTCGGCGTGCTGCTCCCCCACCACGCCTCGGTAGGTCGTGGTGTCGAGCGCCTCGAGCTCCCAACCGTCGGCGAAGGCGGTGCGGATCTGCGCCTCGTTGACCTGGGGACCGAAGCCACGACCGGCGTCGGACAGGGCAAGCACGTGTACCCGCCCGCCAGTCCGGAGCGCCGTGTGCAGGCTCGCGACGTAGCGCGCCCGGTCGGCGTCGTCGAAAATGTGGAACAGCGCACTGTCGACGATCGTGTCGTAGCCCGGCTCGGCACCCAGGTTCATCGCGTCGGCAACCTCGAAACGCGCGTCGACCCCCTTGGCCGCGGCGTTCGCGCGGGCCTGCTCGACCGCGCTCGGCGCGTAGTCGATGCCCAGCACGTCGTAGCCCAGGCGCGTCAACAAGATCGTGTGCTCACCGAGGCCGCAGCCGGCATCGAGCACCCTGTCCCGGAACACTCCGGTCTGCTCGAGTCGGATGATCGCGGGTTGCGGCTCACCGATCACCCAAGGCGCTGTGCGGTTTTCGTAGGCTTGGTTGAATCGTTCCCTCGCTGGTGTCGTCATGTATTCCACTGTTCTACCTGAACCAAACTTGAGGTCAAGCCAAGAAGGAGAACCCGTGAACACGGATGTGCGCCTGGACGTGGCGAACCGGCTGTTCGGTGCCATCGAACGCGGCGAGTACGAAACCGTCAACGGCATGTGGGCCGACGACGTCACGGTGTGGCACACGGGCGACGCATGCGACAACGAGCGCGCCCGGGCGTTGAAGGTGATCCGGTGGTTCCTCGACAACACCACGCAACGGAGCTACGAAATCCTCGATCGCCGGTTCTTCGACGGCGGCTTCGTGCAGCAGCACGTCCTACGCGCCCGCCGATCCGACGACGCATCGATCGAAATGCGGGTCTGCACCGTGATTAAGGTGGACGCCAAGGGTCTGATCACCCGCATCGACGAATACTTCGACCCGGCCGACATGGCCCCGCTGCTGAGGAGCACCACATGACGACCGTTTCGGACCTGCTCGCCAACGCCCAGCCGGGAACCACCTGGATCCTGGACCGCGATCGCTCGACGGTGACGGTCCGGAACAAGACGTTCTGGGGCGCGGTCACCGTCAAGGGCACGTTCAGCGAGATCGAGGGCGCGGGCGAGGTCACCCCGGCCCACACCATCGCCGGACACCTGCGCATCGGCGCGGCATCGGTGTCCACCGGCATCGGAAAACGCGATGATCACCTGCGGTCGGCTGACTTCTTCGAGGTCGAGAACCATCCGGTGATCAACCTCGAGGTGCACGGCGCGACGGTCACCGGAGCGGACACGCTGGACCTCGACGCCACCCTCACCATCAAACGGATCGAACGCCGACTCGACCTTCCCGCCACGGTGAAGCTGCTCGACGACGGCGCGGTCCGGATCACCACCAACGCCGAGATCAGCCGCAAGGAATTCGGCGTCGACGGCAATATGGCGGGCATGATCCCGGACACCGCCCGCCTGGAGGGCGACGCCGTATTCACGGCGCGGGCCGGGGACGCGCCGTAGCATCGGCTCCGTGCCCGACTCGCCCTTGCGGATACTGGTCTACAGCGACAACGCACTCACCCGCGACCAGGTCCGTTCGGCGCTGGGTCGGCGGGTCCACCCCGACCTGCCCGAGCTGACCTACCTCGACGTCGCCACGGCGCCCGTCGTGGTGAAGACCCTCGACGAGGGCGGCATCGACCTGGCGATCTTGGACGGGGAGGCGACGCCGACCGGTGGGATGGGGCTGGCCAAGCAGCTCAAGGACGAGATCGCCGACTGCCCGCCCATCCTGGTGCTGACCGGCCGCCCGGACGACGCATGGCTGGCCTCGTGGTCACGTGCCGAGGCCGCCGTGCCGCATCCGATCGACCCGATCGCACTCGGCGATGCGGTAGCCACGCTGCTGCGCACCGCTGTTTAGTAACCAGCACGAAATAGCCTGGGACCGTTCACTCTTCGCGTCGTGCGCGGGTAAGGACGCTGGCGCCCAGTGATCAAACTTGATCCTATCCAAAATACGGCGGCCCAACCGTTAACGTGACTAAGCTGTAGTTCAGCTCACATCGACAGCCAACGAGGGAGCGGCACAGCGCTATGAACGCTTACCTACCCATCCTGGTGCTCGGCGCCATCGCGGCCGCGTTCGCCATCGGTTCGGTCGGCATCGCCGTCCTCATCGGGCCGCGGCGCTACAACCGGGCCAAGCTCGAGGCCTACGAATGCGGCATCGAACCGATGGCACCGGGTTCACCCGGTCACGAAACCACCGGCCAACGATTCCCGGTCAAGTACTACCTCACCGCGATGCTGTTCATCGTGTTCGACATCGAGATCGTGTTCCTCTATCCGTGGGCCGTCTCGTTCGACTCGCTGGGGCTGTTCGCGGTGGTCGAAATGTTGCTCTTCATGCTCACGGTGTTCGTCGCGTACGCCTACGTGTGGCGGCGCGGCGGACTGAGCTGGGATTGAAACGGTGAGGCTGATCTAGATGGGACTCGAAGAACGCCTGCCTGGCGGCATCCTGCTGTCGACGGTGGAGAAGGTCGCCGGCTACGTCCGCAAGGGGTCGCTGTGGCCCGCAACGTTCGGCCTGGCGTGTTGCGCCATCGAGATGATGGCCACAGCAGGACCGCGATTCGACATCGCCCGGTTCGGCATGGAGCGGTTCTCGGCGACGCCCCGACAGGCCGATCTGATGATCGTCGCCGGGCGGGTCAGCCAGAAGATGGCACCGGTGCTGCGGCAGGTGTACGACCAGATGGCCGAACCGAAATGGGTTCTCGCGATGGGCGTCTGCGCGTCCTCGGGCGGCATGTTCAACAACTACGCCGTCGTCCAGGGCGTCGACCACGTGGTCCCGGTGGACATCTACCTGCCCGGCTGCCCGCCCCGGCCGGAGATGCTGCTGAACGCGATCCTCAAGTTGCACGACAAGATCGCCGAGATGCCGCTCGGGGTCAACCGTGCCGATGCCATCGCCGCGGCCGAGGAGGCGGCACTCGCGTCGCGGCCTACCATCGAATTCACGGGACTGCTGCGGTCATGACCGAGGCGAACGGCACCCACGATGGGCAGCCACCCGAGGTGATCGGCATGCGGCGGGGCAGTTTCGGCGTCACGGGCAGCGGCGACACGTCGGGATACGGCAGGTTGATCCGCGAAGTCGTGCTCCCTGGCAGCACTCCGCGGCCCTACGGCGGGTACTTCGACGACGTGGTCGACACGCTGATCACCGTACTCGGCGAGGACGCCATCACCGCCGCCGTGGAACGAGTCGTGGTGTTCCGCGACGAGCTCACCATCGAGGTGCGCCGCGAACACCTGGTCGTCGTCGCGCAGGCGCTGCGCGACGACGCACGCTTGAGATTCGAACTGTGCCTTGGCGTCTCGGGGGTGCACTATCCCAGCGATACCGATCGCGAACTACACGCGGTCTACCCGCTGATGTCGATCACCCACAACCGACGGATCCGCATCGAGGTGGCCGCACCCGATGCGGATCCCCATGTGCCGTCGCTGTATTCGGTCTACCCCACCACCGACTGGCACGAACGGGAAACCTACGACTTCTTCGGCATCGTGTTCGACGGTCATCCGTCGCTGACCCGCATCGAGATGCCCGACGACTGGGTCGGTCATCCGCAACGCAAGGACTACCCGTTGGGCGGCATTCCGGTGGAATACCACGGGGCAACGATCCCTCCGCCCGACGAGCGGAGGTCGTACAACTGATGAGCAACCCGAACAACCCCGAGACCATAGTCACGGTCGGCGGCGAGGACTGGGAAGACGTGGTGAAGGCCGCCAGGGACAGTGCGGTGGCCGGCGAGCGGATCGTCGTCAACATGGGCCCACAGCATCCATCGACACACGGCGTGCTGCGGCTGATCCTCGAGATCGAGGGCGAGACCATCACCGACATCCGTTGCGGAATCGGCTACCTGCACACCGGAATCGAGAAGAACCTCGAGTACCGCAACTGGACTCAGGGTGTGACGTTCGTGACCAGGATGGACTACCTGTCGCCGTTCTTCAACGAGACGGCCTACTGCCTCGGAGTCGAGAAACTGCTGGGGGTCACCGACGACGTCCCGGAACGCGCCAACGTGATCCGCGTGCTGCTGATGGAACTCAACCGGATCTCCAGCCACCTGGTCGCGCTGGCCACCGGCGGCATGGAACTGGGCTCGATGTCGGCCATGTTCTTCGGCTTCCGGGAACGCGAGATCGTGCTGTC
>JAVRPF010000307.1:0-4032 GCA_032162385.1 Mycobacterium sp. | reverse complement strand
GAGTACTGCGGGTTGGATCGCAGCCGCAGTACCAGCGGGTCAAGGATGCGCTTGACGGTCCGGCGCAACGGGCCACCGTCCGAGCCGCTGAGCACCTCGACGCCAGGGCCGATCGCCCGCCACGCCTGGTCGATCACCGCGCGGCGCGGTTGCGCGACGGCGACCGTCGTCACCAACTGCGGCTCCGTGCTCATCTGCTCAGGATAGGGGCTGGAGAAAGTTGGGTTCGGTAGCCGACGGGCAGGTCGACCATGGTGACATGCCCGACGCGCTCTTGATCGCAGTCATCTTCCTCGCCTTCGTCGCCGTCGGAGCGGTGCTGGCGCGTCCGCTCGCTCATCGCGTGCACGAGTCTGCCGCCTTCCCGCCCGGGTCTCCCGGCGCGTGCCCGGCGGTCGGGATCGGCACCGTGCGCACCGTGGCCGACCCGATCACCGTCGACGTGGAGAGCGTCTCGGGCCAACGGTTCGTGGGCAGGCTGCGGCATGGTGACGGCGAGCCGGGGATGTCGGATCTGCATCCCGGAGTCGTGTTGCTGATCACGTTCGATCCGGCTGCCCGCGAGCAACTTTCACTGGCCGACGACATCGCGGCGGTCCGGTCTGAGTTCGATCAGATGCTGGTCCGAAAGGGGCTGACCACTCGCGGTCAGCTCGAGTTGATCCGGCACGGCACCAGGTCACGCGGCGTGGTGACGGCGATGCGGACAACGGGAGATGCGCGCGAGGACTACAGGGAGGTCGAACTCGACCTGATGGTCAGCAGACCGGAGGGAGGGCAGTTCCCGGCGCACGAGACCGCGCTGATTCCCGCGTCGGCGCTCGCCGAGGTGACGCCAGGCAGCGTGGTGGACGCCTACTACCGGAGCGGCGACGAGTCGGCAGTCGCGGTGTGCGTGCCGCCGCGTTGAAGGGTCAGCGGACGCCGTCGACCGTGAACGTGACGAGCGCCGCCCAGTAGACGGGGTTGGCCGTGGCATCGCCCGCACGCCAGCGGCGCATCTGGTCGCGTTGCCAGCGATTGACCTCGCAACCCGCGTCCGCGGACTGGTGCGCATCGTCCACCGCGACCACGACGTCGGACATCGGGTCACCGTCGGTGAGGTGCGTGAACTGCCGGTAGCCCGCTGTCGTGGGAAGCGACCAGAGCGTGGCCGTGACGAGTTGTGCCCCGCCCAGGATGACGGCCGCCACCAGCCCGGTGGGCTCGTCGAAGCGGTAGTCGCCGCCGGATGCGCAGGCCAGCAGCGCGACCCGCGGCGGCATCACCAACTGCAGCGACATCACGGCCGCGGCGGTCAGCGGGCGTTCGTCGGCCAGGTGCAATGCGGCCTGATCGGCGGTGCCGGACTCGGCTGCGGTGGCGTGGCCCACGAACAACAGCCGACTCGGGCAATCGGCCAGCCTGGCGGACAGCCAGTTCCAATCGGTGTCGGTACGCCGGAACAACTCGACGGCCGCGTCGACGGCGGGCAGCACGGCTGCGCGCGCAATGGTCGCCGCGAAGTGCCGGGCCAACGGCGCGTCAGGCGACGGCCTCCCCAGCACGGACCCGAGCGCGGAGTCCGCCCGCTGCCCCGGTACCCGAGGGTCGAGCACCAGTAGCGGAGGACGGTCGACGCGCCGGGTCCACTCGGTGTGTGGGCGCGGCGAGTGCACGATGTTGGCAGGCACCGCCATCAACACCTCCACCAGTTCCATCAACCGGTAATCCTCGGTCCGAGAACCGACATCTGCTGTCGGCCAAGGGATTCGGGCGGCGGACTTGCCTTCGGCCGTGATCGCGGCCGTCCTGGCCCGCACCATCTCCTCCGCCGACGGTCGCACGGTCGGCAATGCGAGTAGACCCCAGGGAACGCGGGCCAGGCGCGCGCTGGGCGAGACGAACAGCACGGCCCGCGGCGCGGACACGTACTCCAGCAGGAGTTGCCACCCGGCATCGGACACCAGCAGCACACCCAGCCGGTAGGCCAGGGTCTGCTCGCTCGCCTGCGCCGCGAACGGGCCCGCGGTGAGTGCCCGGTTCAGGGCGTCTGCGATCGTCTCCCCCGGGTTCGGCTCCGGTAGCGCGCCGGCGAGTTCCTCGAGCGCCGCGAGTAGGAGAGGCTCCTCGATCACCCACGTGACGGTCCGCGACGGTTCACCGACCACCCGCAGGCTGGCGTAGGTGGCGACCCCGACGTCGGCGAACCTGAGCACCAGGGTCTGCGGGCCTTCGGTCAGGGCCACGTCGACCAGGCGACTTCGTCCGTGGTGACGTGCTGGCCGTACCGGTCGAGAGCGAGTTTGCGGTAACGCTCCAGCACGGGACCACTGGTGGGATCCATCTGCATCGGCGGCAGTGGGCCGAGTCGGGTCAGGGAGCGGCCGGACTGCACCGGCGGGCCGGCGGCGACCTGCGCGAGTTCATCCACGTCGCTGATCGGGGCGGCGGCCGTCGCGACGCGCGACCACTCGATCACCTCCGCCTGCCGGCTCTCGGCACTGAACGTGCCCCTGGCGCTGTGGTATTCGATCAGCTCACTGGTCAGTTCGCGGTTCTCCCATTCCCAGACGACGGAGAACGCCCCGGCCAGCAGCGGCGCGGCCACGCACTCGGCCCACTGCGCCCTGGCCTCGGTGTCGGTGATCGAGTAGCGCACCGAATCGACCGCAAGCGCGGCGGGCAGCTTCAGGTCGGCGGCCCGTGCCAGCTTGTCCATGGCGGTGCGGTACTGGAGACTTCCTGCCTCGACGTGCATCACGCCCTGCGCGGCGCGGTACCGGGACTCGGCGTCGGACCAGTCCTCATCCGGGTCGCCTGCCCCGTCGAATCCGAGGCCGGCGAGCGCGTCGGCGCGCCACACCGAGCCGAGGTGGTCGTCGAGACGCGCGTACGCCAGCCAACTGCTGCGCGGGGATTCGTCGAGGCAGGCGCGGGCCTGCGCGATCATGGCGATCGCATCCTGGTAGCGACCACGGAATATCGCGATCCAGCTGCGCTGCAACAGGAGGCGATGGATGTGCAATGGCTTGCCGAGCTCTCGCCAGTGCCGTTCGGCGTTCTCCCAACACTCGTCGGCGACCTGCAGTCCGCCTGCCGCCATCCTGTACAGGCCGAAGTACAGCCAGCAGCGCGACACATCGTTGGCGCGCAGATACTTTGCGATCACCGGGTAGGCCTCGCGGACCAACGCCTCGGTGGTCAGCTGATCGCCCTTCGACCAACTCACGGTCGCCCGCTCCAACCGTGTTCGGGCGATGGCCAGTGCCCAGTCTCGGGCCTCGGCACGGGCACTCGCTCGGCGCAGCCAGGGTTCGGCTTCGGCCAGCGCCCCGGTCTCGATGCAGAATCTGGCGTATCCGATACCGCCGAGGACGAGCAGGTTGTCGGTCGACTCGCTTCCGCTCCCCGGCGCTCCGATGTCGTCGATCACGTTCTGCCACAGCGGTACCGAGCGGACGTGAAGATCGTCTTCGCAGAGCGCCGTGGCGCTGTTGATTCGGGCATAGGTGCACAGGTATGCATGCTCGTCGCGCAGATCGGCGAAAGCGGGATCGTCCGACGCCATGTCGTCGAGCACCTGGAGCGCCGCCGCGGCACCCTCGTGATCACCGAGAGCCGCCGCCAGACCGGTCTCGAGGAACTGCGCGCGGCGCGAGTATCTGCAGGTCAGGTGGCGTGCATCCGCGGCGGTCACCGTCGACTTGGCGACGATCTCCGGCTCCGCGGTACCGCCGAGGATCGACGAGTAGACCTCCAGGCAGCCGCGGATCCGGCTGACGGCCTCCCGCGCACCGTCGTACGCCGTCCTGACCAGGTAGAGCTCGCCGAGCTGGGCCAGGACTTCGAGCATCAGGTCGTCACGGTCGGCCTGCTCGATCTGCGGCATCAACGACAGCAGCAACTCTTTGGCCGCGGGCTCGTCGGCGGCAAGGGCCAGGTGGCGGGCCCGTTCGAGCTCGCCGGGGATCGACACGGCTGCATCATAAGTCGCTGGACATAGCCGCAGGCGGCGGACATGCAGTGCACGTCCGCCGCCCCGGGTCAGAC
>JAVRPF010000306.1:0-3023 GCA_032162385.1 Mycobacterium sp. | reverse complement strand
CGTGGGAAGGCCCTCCACGAACCAGATCCGACGGGGATACTTGTACGCCGCCACCCGTGCCTTGACTAACTGCCGCAGTTCTTCCACCACGGCCGTTTCGCCGGCCTTCAGCACGACAGCCGCTCCGACTTCCTCACCGAGAGAGTCGTGCGCGATACCGATCACCGCGACATGAGCGACCGCGGGATGCTCGTGCAGCACTTCTTCGATTTCGCGTGGGTACACGTTGTATCCACCGCGACTGATCAAGTCCTTCTTGCGGTCGACGATCCAGTAGTAACCGTCCTCGTCGACGACGGCGATGTCACCGGTGGAGAACCAACCGTCCTTGATCGACGCGTCGGTCGCCTCAGGCAGATTCCAATATCCCTTCATGACGTTGGGGCCCTTGACCTGCATCTCTCCCGGGCTTCCAGTCGGGACTTCGTTTCCGCTTTCGTCCACCAGGCGGACCTGCACGCCTTCGATCGGCGTGCCGATCGATCCGGGGCGACGCTCCGCGTCTGGATGGTTGAACGTCGCGGCCGGAGAGGTCTCGGACAAGCCATACCCCTCGAGAATGACTGCATCGAACGTCTTCTCGAAATCGTTGAGGACGGCAACCGGTAGCGCAGCGCCACCGGACACGCACGTGCGCAGTGAGGCGGTCGCCTCGGGCGAGAACTGATCGGCAACGGACAACAGCGCCGAGTACATGGTCGGCACCGCCTCCAACACCGTCACTCGGTCGCGACGAATCCGCTCGATCGCCGTCACGGGTTGGAAGCGCGCCATCAACGACAGGCCCGCGCCTGCGGCGACTGCGGCATTCATTGCGCGCGTCATGCCGAACACGTGAAACAGCGGCAAACAAGCCAGCACCACGTCGTCGTCGGTGAGATTCAACAGGCGCCGCACGACCACATCCTGGTTGGAGCCCAGGCTTCCGTGCGTCAGTTCGGCGCCTTTCGGCACCTCGCCGGCTTGCATCAGCGGGTTCATTGGCACCGCGACGCCGCCCAGCCTCCAGATGCCGTAGTGGGCGATCGGAGCCGCGGTAATGTTCGGCAGCATCACGCCGACTCGGTCCCCCACACCGATGCCTTCGCTGTCGAGGAATGCCGCGAATCGCGACGCGGCCGCGTCGAGTTCTGCATAGGTCATCGCGGTGTCCTCGGCGATTGCTGCCATCCGGTTGGGTATACGCCGCGCGGTCCCAACAAGATTGAGCGCAAGATTGGACATGTTCGGCTCCGTCTCAGCCCCGCTTCGCTGACCAATCCATCGTCGCGGCTGGCCGGAGTGCCGCCGTTGTCGAGGGGAACAACGTCGACGCGTGATGTTGTATCCACAAACAAATGCCGACGTTCCGATCGGGACGAGAATCAATTTCCTCCGAGCAATCGACATGTTGGGAGTAGACATGACCGACGCGCCAGGCGCCGTCACGCTACGGCCGATCGGGGTTCTCGGCCTGCCACATGAGAAGTCGATGAACCTCGAAGGCCAAGGACACCTCGGCGACGTCCCGCGGTCGAGTCAGGGAACGGCCGGTTCGCTGTTCGATTCGGTGTAGCCGATAGCGGACGGTGTTGGGATGGCAGAAGAGCAATTCGCCTGCGGTCCGCAGGGATCCGTCGTTGTCCAACCACACCCTGAACGTGTCGAAGAGAATGTTGCGTTCTTCATGGGAAAGTTCGGCGAAACACTCGATCGTGGAAGTCGCGAGTTTCACCATCACCTCGGGCGCGCTGACGGCGGCCGTGGACAGAATGGAGCCGTCGAACTGCGTGACCCGCGGCCCCTGGTCCGGGCGTCCTCGCAGCGTCACGCGCGCGTAGCGCAGCGCTTGCGCGGTGTCCCGCAGATCGTCGAACTGTGCGCTGACTCCGACACGGCCGGTGGCCAGCCGCGACACCAGCGCCAGCGCGTTGTCCAACTGCTCGGCGGTCTTCACGTGCACGATCCCGACGTGCAAGTCGGGCAACTGTCGCCACGCGGAGAAGACGTCCATGCTGCGCATCTTCGATTCGATTCCGGGCAGGGCTTCGGTGCCGACGACATTCGCTTCTGCGGCAATCACGACATATGGCCCCTTTGCGGGCAGCCGCAGATAGTCGGCGGCCTCCCACACGCTGGACTGCTCGAACAGCCGTCCGTGCAGAACCGAGTCGATGAGGACCTCGCGTTCGGATTCATCGCCAAGAAGTCGGCGGGTCTGTTCGTCTCGGTAGGCGGCCGCCATCGCGGCAGTGAAGACATCCTGGGCCGCAAGTATTTTCGCAGTCAGCACGCGCAGAGCATCGCCGTTCACGAGGGCACGGCTCGCCACCTCACTCACGGCGGCGTCCCATATCGCGCGAAACCCGACCCGGTACGCCTCCATCACCGAGGCCAGCGGAACCCCGTCGCGTGCACGTTCGGTGCCCAGTTCGGCCGCCGCGGTCGGGTCGAACTCGGTGTCGGCGGCGATCGCGCCGAGGACCTGCCGGATGTTCGTCCGACAGCCGTCGACGACCAGCTCGAACGGCACCAGTGCGGTGGCGCTGTACAGCCTCACGTCTCGGGCGATCGCGTGCGCAAGCGCGGTCGCGAGTTCGTCGGTTCGCCCGTACAGCGCCTCCGCGATCTCTGCGACTTGTTGCCGCACTACGTTGGCGTCCATGCGGGGAAGGCTAGATTCGAACACCCTCATCGCCATTGTCCTCCGACAACGAAAACCGCCGCGTTCGTTGTAGGCGCGAGCGGGTTGAGCGGGCTAGGCCTCGTCCGACTGGAGCACAGCCGTCCCGTACCACTGGCAGGCCAGCAGGGCGAGCTCGACGTCAAGACGGTCCTGCTCGATGGGCTTGCCCCGCCTCGCGACCGCCCGGCCAATCCGGTATTTCACGGTGTTGAAGTGCAGGTCCAGCTCTTCGGCCGCTTGTTTGTAGCTCGACCCGCACCGAAGGAAGAGCCGGAGCGTCTCGCGCAGCCGGGCGTCGTTCTCGGTGTCCGCCGACAACTCACCGAGCACGTCGCCCACCCAGACCCTGGCCGCGCCG
>JAVRPF010000305.1:0-7327 GCA_032162385.1 Mycobacterium sp. | reverse complement strand
ATCACGCGCACGTCGGGGCCGATCAGCCGCCACTCGGCATCGAGCCACGGCGCACAGGGTGCCCGCTCGGCGGGGGTCGGCGCATTGTCCGGCGGGGCGCACCGCACCGCGGCTACCACGCGAGTGTCGTTGAGCGCCAACCCATCCGCGGAGTCCGTGCTCAACGCCGAACTCGCCAGGCCGGCCCGGTGCAGCGCGGCGAACAGAAAGTCACCCGAGCGGTCGCCGGTGAACACCCGCCCGGTGCGGTTCGCGCCGTGCGCCGCGGGCGCCAGACCGAGCACCAGCACGGCGGGCCGGGCCGCGCCGAAACCGGATACGGGCCTGCCCCAGTACGGCTCGGCGGCGAAGGAACGGCGTTTCTCCACGGCGACCCGCTCGCGCCAGTCGACCAGCCGCGGGCAGGCGCGGCACACGCTGATCGCCGCATCCAGATCGTCGAGTGTCCGGCTGCGCTTGGCCACCGACCGCACCCGGGCCGCCGTCGACGCGACCACCGTGTCGGACGCAGCCTGATCTCCCGGCCACCCGGTACCCGCCGGCACCGGCGAGTCGAAGGGTTCGCCCGTCCTTGGATGCGGCAGCCTCACCCCAACACTGTGCACGGCGCGGAAAATCCGTCGCGGACCGGACGGCGCCGCTGTTAGATTCGGCCCGATATCCCATGACTGCCTCCAAGCGCGGACCTACTTACCTGATCCTGTTCGCCGCGCTGTTGGCAGGGGCGGGCAACGGCATTTCGCTGATCGCCTTTCCCTGGCTGGTGCTGCAGCGCAACGGGTCCGCGTTGGACGCGTCGATCGTGGCCATGGCGGGGACGCTCCCGCTGCTGGTGGCCACCCTGATCGCCGGTGCGGCGGTCGACTACCTCGGGCGGCGCCGGGTGTCGATGATCTCCGATGCGCTGTCGGCATTGTCGGTCGCCGCGGTCCCGGTGATCGCCCTGACCTTCGGCGCGGACGCGATCAGCGTCGCGGTGTTGGGCGGCCTGGCCGCCCTCGGCGCATTCTTCGACCCGGCCGGAATGACCGCCCGCGAGACGATGCTGCCCGAGGCGGCGAAGCGGGCCGGCTGGACGCTGGACCACGCGAACAGCGTCTACGAGGCGGTGTTCAACCTGGCCTACATCGTGGGCCCTGGCATCGGCGGCCTGTTGATCACCACGCTGGGCGGCATCAACACCATGTGGGTGACCGCCGGGGCCTTCGGGCTCTCGATCGTCGCGATCGCAGTGCTGCGCCTCGAGGGTGCGGGCAAGCCGGACCTCGACGCCCTGCCCGACGGGGTGTGGTCGGGGGTGGTCGAGGGGCTGTCGTTCGTGTGGAACATGAAGGTGTTGCGCACGCTGGCGTTCATCGACCTGGCCGCGACGGGGCTGTACATGCCGATGGAGAGCGTGCTGTTCCCCAAGTACTTCACCGACCGCAACGAGCCCGCGCAACTGGGTTGGGTACTGATGGCTCTGTCGGTCGGCGGCCTGGTGGGCGCGCTGGGATATGCGGTGACGTCGAAGTACGTGAAGCGGCGCACCACCATGTTGATCGCGGTGTTGACGCTGGGGGTGGCGATGACGATCATCGCGTTCCTGCCGCCGCTGCCGGTGATCCTGGTGTTGTGCGCAGTCGTCGGCTTCGTCTACGGGCCGATGGCGCCGATCTACAACTACGTCATGCAGACCCGCGCGCCGCAGCACCTGCGCGGCCGGGTGGTCGGGGTGATGGGCTCGCTGGCCTATGCCGCCGGGCCGCTAGGGCTGATCCTCGCCGGGCCACTGGCCGATGCGGCTGGCCTCAAGACGACGTTCCTTGCGCTTGCGTTGCCGATGGTGGTGCTGGGCGGCGTCGCATTGTGGTTGCCGTCGCTTCGGGACCTCGATCGCGCGCCGGAACACGCTTAACGCGAGCCGACACGACAGAACGGTCGGCATCTCGACGCACTCGGCCAATGCCCGCGGAGGAGACATTCCTCGTCGCGCCGATGAAACTCGGAAGATCTACTGTGTGAACAGTTGGTAGCCGTCTGGCGTACAAAGAGCTGTGTCGCCGGCCTGGCATCGAGGAGGCGTCGTTATCGGCAAGTACGTCGGTTATGTCGATCGTGACGACCGACTTCACGGCTTTCTCGCCACCATCGCTCGCGATCAGCTCGGTGTTCACGAAGCGACACCGGCCTTTCGCGCATTCAAATTGCACGGCAGCAACGAGGTCTACGCCTACGAGGAGAAGCACAGCCGAGCCCGGATCATCTGTAAGTTCTACGGCCCAACCTACGGCTGGGACCACGACCGTGCCGCAAGCATGGCCTACCGGGAGTACGACGGCCTGCAGAGGCTGCGCGGCTACGACTTGGTCGGCTCCCCGCACCATGTGATCCGTCCACTCGGCGTCGATCCGGACATCAACTGCGTTCTGGCGCTGGAGTTCTACGCAGGAGAGCAGTTCAGCCAGGCGATCGCGCGATCCATCCACCAACGCGACGATGCCCACCTCTTCTGGCGGCTGAAGGCTTTGGGTTATTTTCTGGCGACGCAACACAATCGGACAGCAAACGGTAGAACTGTCGACTTCGACTCCGACTGCGGCTATTTCGAGCAGCTCGTCGCGCGGTTACAGCGTCGGCACCGGATCGGCGCATGGGACGTCGACGAATTGCTGTGGCTTCAGGGCCTTTGGCGGGATCGACCCGCAATGTGGCAGGACCGGCAAGTCTGGCTGCACGGGGACGCCACGCCCGCCAACTTTCTCTTTGGGCACGGCATGGACGTGGCCGCGATCGATCTGGAACGAATGAAGCGCGGCGATCGCATGTTCGACGTGGGCCGAGTCTCCGGCGAGTTGCAACACGCGTTCATGTCGGCGACGGGCGATAGTCGCCGCGCCGAGCCATTCATCGGACACTTTCTGTGGGAGTACAGCTGCCACTTCCCGGACCGGCACAGCACATTCGCGTCGATCACCTCGCGGTTGCCGTACTACATGGCACTCAATCTGCTGCGCGTTGCCCGTAACGACTACATTTCCCCGGAGTACGGGGGGAAGTTGGTCCGCAAGGCCAAGCGGCTGCTCCGGGCTTGTTAGCGCTTCACCACACGAGAGGGTGCACCGCATCATGGATGTCGCCGCGATCGCGTTCGACGTCAACCGCACGTTGATCGAGATCCGCACCGAGGACGATCGCGAGGACGCCTTCCGCGCAGTGGGGCATTTTCTGACCTATCAGGGCATCGATCTGCGCCGCCACCAGATCAGCGATCTGTACTTCCAGCGCCTCAAGGCTCAACAACGCGAAAGCGCAGAACAATACCCGGAATTCGACGCGGTGCGGATCTGGCGGTCCATCATCGAGGATCACGCCAGCGATTACACCAAGGCGATGCCGTCCGAACGGCTCCTGCAGCTGCCACTGACGTTGGCCGAGATCTACCGCGGTGTGACACGCCGGAAACTCAAGCTGTACCCCCACGTCCGGTCGACGCTGGCGCTCCTGCGCGAGCGCGTGCCCCTCGCGATCGTCAGTGACGGACAGAGCAGCTACGCCCGCGGCGAACTGCACAAGGTCGGGCTGACTGAGTACTTCGACCCCATCATCATCTCCGGTGACCACGGCTTCCGAAAGCCCGATCCACGTCTATTCCAGCTCGCGCTCGACGGCATGGAGATGCCGGCCGAGACGGCCCTCTACGTCGGCAATGACATGTACCGCGACATCTATGGCGCTCGCGAGATCGGTATGGGCACCGTCATGTTCGACTCCGATCAGGGCACCAAGCAACACCAGGACTGTGTGCCCGACCACCGGATCACCGACTTCCGCGACCTGCTGGACATCGCCGGAATCTAGCTGCTCGGCGGGTGAAGCCTGCATCAAACGCCGTGCAACCCATCCCAGCGATTTCACAGGCTCTTCCCCTCGCACCGCCGACGCCTATGTCGTTACTGTGCACCCGTCCAGTAACCGGTAGTGCGATTTTGCACCAGGGGGGAGATCTCGGTTCCCGGCCACGCCATCAAGGCTCACCTCCTGTTCTCTTCACTTACATCTGCGAATGAATAGTGTTGCAACATGGCTGATTTGACGCGGCGGTTGTTCCTGGGGGCGTGCGCACTGGGCGCGGTCGCGGCGAGTAGCCGTACCGCCCAGGCCGACGCGTCGCGTTGGCCGATACCCGGGGCTCGCGTTCCGGCGCCCGGCGGGGTGCTGACCCGCCTGCCCGGCGACGGCGTGCAACTCGCCCTCACCGTGGACGACGGGACGAGCACGGAGGACGTCGCTGCGCTGGGACGCTTCTGCGCCGACACCGGCATGCGGCTGACGTTCTTCGTCAACGGCGTCAACAAGTCCTGGACGGTCAACGCTCCCCTCCTGCAACCGATGGTGTCCTCCGGGCAAATCCAGCTGGGAAACCACACCTGGTCGCACCCCGACATCACCCGGATCAGCCCGGCCGAACTCAGCGGGCAGATCGGCCGCAACGCCGACTTCCTGCGCAGTACCTACGGCGTCGACGGAACCCCGTACTTTCGGCCGCCCTACGGCCGCCACAACGCCGACACCGACCGCGTCGCGGCCGATCACGGATACGGCACCATCACTCTGTGGAGCGCCGAGATCGGCGACTCCCGCCCGATCGACGAGGCCACGATGGTCGCCAACGCCCAAGGATCCTTCCAAGGCCAGCACATCGTGCTCGCGCACGCCAACCTGCCCCCGATCAGCCGCTGCCTTCCCCAACTGGCCGACATCATCACCGCCCGCGGCCTGCAAACCGTCACCCTCAACGACGTGTTCTCCTGACAACCACGCAGGCGGACAGTGTCAGCGCGATATGGAGGGCACATGAACAAGCCGGGCACCGAGGCCACCCGCCACGGAAAACCCTGGACGGCGGCGGCCGTCGCCGTCGCGCTGGTGGCATCCACGCTGTCATGCTCGAGCCGGCATGCTCCTGCCCCGCAGCAGCCATCGACCACCGCACCACCCGGCGCATCAGCGTCGGCCGACGTGCCGACGGCCACGCCGATCCATCACCTGGTCGTGATCTTTCAAGAGAACGTATCCTTCGACCACTACTTCGGAACCTACCCCCGAGCGGCGAACACCGACGGACGGCCGTTCAGCGCCAGCGCGACGGCGCCGCCGGTGGGCGGCCTGTCACCAGCACTGCTCGTGCACAACCCGAACAAGGCGCAGCCCATGCGGTTGGGCGGCCCCACCCAACAGGTGACCTGCGACCAGGACCACGGCTACACCGCCGAACAGCACGCCTTCAACGGCGGCTCAATGGACCGCTTCGTCGAGTACACCCAGACCGACGCGTGCAAACCGCCGCTGTTTCAGACCCAGGGCCTGGTCATGGACTACTACGACGGAAACTCCGTCACCGCGCTGTGGAACTACGCGCAACACTTCGCCATGAGCGACAACTCGTACAACACCACGTTCGGACCGTCTACCCCTGGCGCGCTCAACCTGATATCCGGCCAAACCCACGGCGTCACCAGCAAATTCATGCCCGGCGGCAAGCCATTTCCGGCCGCCACCGTGATCGACGACGGCGGCGCCGGACGCGGCACGGTGATCGGGGATCCTCAGCCGCTGGGCGACGACTGCTCCAGCCGCGATCAGATCCAACTCAGCAGTGACAACAAGAACATCGGCGACCTGCTCAACGACAAGAATGTCAGCTGGGGGTTCTTCCAAGGCGGCTTCAAACCCACAGCGGTGCGGACCGACGGCTCGGCGGTGTGCGGTGCCCGGCACGACATCGGCACCGCCGTCGGCGGTACCGGCGAAGCGGGGCCGTTGCCCTACGGGACCTACCTCGACTACATCCCCCACCACGAACCGTTCCAGTACTACGCCTCCACGGCCAACCCTCATCACCGGCCGCCCAGCGCCGTCGGCAAGATCGGCCAGACCGATCAAGCCAACCACCAATACGACCTCACCGACTTCTGGGACGCCGCCGACAACGGCAGTCTCCCCGCGGTGAGCTTCCTGAAGGCGCCGGCATATCAGGACGGCCACGCCGGCTACTCCGACCCCATCGACGAACAACGATTTTTGGTCGCCACGATCAACCGCCTGCAGCAGCTGCCGGACTGGAAGAACACCGCGGTGGTCATCTCCTACGACGACTCCGACGGCTGGTACGACCACAGGGCCGTACCGGTCGTCAGCACCTCCACCACGCCGGCCGACGCGCTGAGCGGTCCGGGCCGCTGCGGCGAGCCGGCTGGCGCGGCACCCCCCTATCAGGGCCGCTGCGGGTACGGACCCCGACTGCCGCTGCTGGTCGTCTCGCCATATGCCCGAGCGAATTACGTCGATCACACCGTGACCGACCAGACCTCGATCCTGCGCTTCATCGAGGACAATTGGGCCGCCGGGCGCATCGGAGACGATTCGCTGGACGCACGAGCAGGTGCGCTGACGGGCATGCTCGACTTCGTCGCTCCCCCACAGCCTCCGCTGATCCTGGACCCCGCGACCGGTGCACCACACTGATTTGTGCAAAGGACGCCATAGTCGACGGCGTGCAGTCGAAACGGGCACTGGCGGACTGACGACGCGTTACAACCGTCTGCAGTCCGGGTAAACCCCGATCTGAACGTGAAACACGCCACAATCGAGGTCAGCCCGTGTACCAGCAAGTTCTTGATCCGGTCGCCAACTCTCTCGCCTGGAGTGCCGCGGTTGCGGCACTGCCACTGCTCTTGCTGTTCGTCTTGCTCGGCGCGTTGAAGGTGACCGCCTGGGTGGCGTCGCTGATATCGCTCGCCGTGAGCGTCGTGATCGCCGTCGTGGTCTACGGAATGCCCGTCGGGCAGACCCTGTTGGCCGGGTCCGAGGGCGCCGCGTTCGGTTTCTTCCCGATCCTGTGGATCGTCATCAACGCGATCTGGGTGTACCAGATGACCGTCGAGACGGGACATTTCGACGTGCTGCGACGGTCATTCAGCCAGGTGAGCGATGACCAACGGATCCAGGCCATCCTCATCGCATTCGCGTTCGGCGCGCTGATGGAGGCCCTCGCCGGCTTCGGCACGCCGGTCGCGGTCACGTCGGTGATGCTGATGGCGCTCGGATTCAGACCGCTGAAGGCGGCCGTGCTTGCGCTGGTAGCCAACACCGCGCCCGTCGCGTTCGGCGCCATGGCCACGCCCATCATCACGCTGGGCAAGGTCACCGAGTTGCCCGTTGACACGCTCGGCGCAATGGTCGGTCGGCAGACCCCGCTCCTGGCGCTGTTCGTGCCGTTGGCGCTGGTTGCCATCGTCGACGGCTGGCGCGGTATCCGCGAGACCTGGCCGGCGGCCGTGGTCTG
>JAVRPF010000304.1:0-5506 GCA_032162385.1 Mycobacterium sp. | reverse complement strand
GACCCAGGTCGCCGACCTACTCGGCGCCGGAGTGGCGAAGGCATTGCTCGGCAAGGACGTGCTTCCCGACGACTTGCCATGGGTGACCGGGGCGATTGGACTGCTGGGCACGACGGCGAGTTGGCATCTGATGATGGAGTGCGACACGTTGCTGACCGTCGGCTCCAACTTTCCGTACTCGCAGTTCCTGCCGGAACTCGACCAGGCCCGCGCGGTGCAGATCGACCGGTCGGGCAAGTGGATCGGGATGCGCTACCCGTATGAGTTGAACGTGGTGGGTGACGCCAAATCGACCCTGCAGGCCTTGATCCCACTGCTGGAGCGAAAGTCCGACCGTGCGTGGCGCGAGAAGATCGAGAAGCACGTGGCCAGCTGGTGGGAGACCGCGCAGCGCAGTGCCATGACCGACGCAGATCCGGTCAATCCGATGCGGATCTTCCACGAGCTGTCGCAGCGCCTGCCGTCGAACGCGATCGTCTCAGCCTGCTCGGGCTCCTCGGCGAACTGGTACGCCCGGCACCTGAAGTTCCCTGCGGGCGTGCGGGGTTCGCTGTCGGGCACACTGGCCACGATGGGGCCCGCCGTGCCCTACGTGATCGGGGCGAAGTGGGCCCACCCGGATCGCCCCGGCATCGCCTTCGTCGGCGACGGTGCGATGCAGATGAACAACATGGCCGAGCTCATCACGGTAGCGAAGTACTGGCAGCAGTGGACCGACCCCCGGTTGATCGTTGCCGTGCTGCACAACGATGACCTGAACCAGGTGACCTGGGAACTGCGCGCCATGGGGGACTCACCGAAGTTCGTTGCCTCGCAGTCACTTCCCGATGTCGACTACGCGGCGTTCGCGCGCAGTCTCGGACTGTACGGGGAGAACATCGATGACTCGGATCAATTGGGCGGGGCGTGGGAACGGGCACTGAGCGCCGATCGGCCAACCGTGCTCGACGTGCGATGCGACCCCGACGTCCCGCCGATTCCGCCGCACGCCACCTTCGCCCAAGCCAAGTCGGTCGTCAAAGCCGTGCTCAAGGGCGACGACGATGCGGTGGGCTTCGTCAAGCAGGGACTGAAGCAGAAAGCCCAGCAGTACCTGCCCGGCGAGAAGGAGGTGTAGCGGCGCCAAACGCCAAGGAGTAGGCGGTCACGACCCACTGACGGTTCTCGGTGCTGAAGGCCAGAGCGCTCTGGGCGGACGGCAGGGCGATGTTGACGATGGTGGTGTCCAGCACCACCATCAACTGCGCCAACCCGATGATGGCCAATACCCGACCACGGTGCGCGACGGGCTCTGCGCCCTTCGGCGCTGCCTGTCGCCACGTGTCGGCCCCTGCTGCACCGGGCGGGGGATGCGCGGAATCGGTGCTGTCGGACTCTCGTCGGACCCGAGCCGGGGACGGCCCTGCGTGCGCTGGCGCAAATAACGCACGTCGCGTGTGGGGGGCAGGCTCAGCATCTTCAGAGGTCCCATTCCGAACTGCGCCGCTGCGCAGCGGCTGGATCAACGGGCGGCACTGCCCGGCGCTATAGGGATGCGGTTAGCCCGCATTGCGGCGGCCCAAACGCCGACGGTGCGGTGGCGAGGCCTACTGCCCTCAGCGGCTAGCTCGGCAATCTGTTCACGAGCGCGCCGTCACGTTGGCGAGTGAGTCGTCGATACGCGTGACTACCTCGGGCGCGCAGCCCCAGCTCAACGGCACTAACGCTGCGCCGTGCGCGCTGCGCCCGTCGGAGATCGCAGCCAGCGCGCCCAGGGTCGCCAGGGCCGGCGCGGTAGAACATATTTGAGGATTTCGCGTCATGATGCGAATCGCTGTTCGCCGCGTTCACCCGTGGCCGTGATCCTCGGTGAGTTGCTGCTGGTAGTCGGCCGAGGGTACGGGGAGTTCCATCCTGTCGATATCCGGCCAATCTTTGAGAGCGGGTGCGTGGGTCGCCAACGAGCGTCATGACCTCGCGTGCGTGGTGTCAGACCGTCGCGGGTACCCGTGCAGCGGCAGCGGACACCGTCATCTCCTGCCGCAAGGCCGTGAAGTCCGAGATCGTCTTGGTCGCGACGGTCGCCACCGGGCGTGCGTCGCGGCCGGTGGCTTCCTTCTTCGAGACCATCACCACGCTGTCGATGTAGGGCTGGATCGTCGTCGCGTTCTGCACCGTGGCCACGATGACGAGCTGGAAGCCGAACTTGCGGAACGCCTGAAGTGCCTGCTGTGCGAACTGCGGGTCGGACTTCGAGAACGCCTCGTCGAGCATCAGCTGGGCGAAAACCGGACTGTTGTCGTCACTGTCGGGACTGGCCAGGTTGAAGCTCAGCGCTCCGGCAAGGCAGAACGCCATGAGCTTCTCCTGCTCACCACCGGAGTTGTCACCGGCATTGCTGTGCGTGCGAATCAAATCACCTGTGGCGACATCCCATTCCGCGCAGTCGAAGGTGGACCGGTTGCGAACGTCCAAGGCATCGCGCGTCCATGCCCTGTCCTCCGGCGCGGTGGACGCCAGCCGGTTGCGCAGCCGCAGAATGTCGGCGTACTGGTCCAGGATCGCCTGCTTGTCACCCAGGCTGACTCCGGCGATCCGGCGGGAGATTGCCCTGACGATCTCGGTGAGCTCGGTGACCGCGGTCAGGCTGCGCGGGGTAGCCCGCAGGGTCAGCCGGGTGCCCAGGTTGAACTCCACCGAGCCCAGACCGGTGTTGACGCGGTCGATCTGCTCGCTGATGCGACGGGTTTCCTGTTCGGCCACCCGATGCAGCGTGAGGATCGCATCCGGAGCCTGCTCGGTGACCAGCCTCATCATCCGTTCGTAGGCCTCGGGCAGCTCGCGCTCGTCGATGTGCCTGCACAGCGCCACGTAGTCGTGCACACGCTCGTCGAACACGTCGCTGTCATTGGGGATCGCGTCGGGGAACGCGGTGTCGAACGTGTTGAGGATGCGGGCCAGCTCATCGTAAGAGCGCCTGCGGCTTTCGCGCAGCTGCTCACGTTCGCGGCGGATGGCGGTGAAGACCGCCTCGCGGTGCGGCTCGGGGTGGAGCAGTTCCATCGCCACTGGCACGTCACAGGCGTAGCGGTGCAACAACTCCGTCAGCGGTTCCGACACGAACTCCGGTGCCAACCGCTCTTGCAACTCCAGTAGCCGGGTCCTGCGACCGTCCAGGTCGTCGCGACGCGTTTGGATGGCACCGCGCCGCGTCAACAGCGTCTGGATCTCGGCCCAGCACTCCTCGGCGCGCGCCGACAGCGCCTCGATGTCGGGATGGTCGGCCAACAACAGCTCGTACTGTTGCCGCAGCCGGTCGGCGTGCCCGTCGGCGGTCTCGGTGTCGACGTGGTTCCACTGGGGGAACTGCTCGCAGATCGTCTTGCAGGCCGCGGCCCGGTCCCGCCACTGCTGACGCTCGGCGGCGATGTCGTCGGCCGCGCGGCGCGCGGCCTGATAGGAGTCTTCGGCGTTGGCGAGATCGACTGTCAGCGCGTCGATCTTCGCGGCGACGTCGCCTTGGTAGATGTACTCCGACTGCTTCAGCGGGCGCCGATCGTCCTTGATCGCCAGCCGGTCGGAGTCCTTGTGCAGGCCGGTGTCGGTGACCGCGCGCCGGAACCGAGGGAAGACGTCCGGCGTGTCGACGCAGATGTGGTCGCCCGCGGCGGCGATGACGTCGGCGGCCTCGGCGGCGCAGATGTGCGTCGGGTCGACCACGAACAGCTTGCCTGCCAACGTGTTCGGCTCGGCTTCACGGCCGCTCGCCGATGCGCGCACGTGATGCAGTTGCAGCCGTCCTCCCATGTTGGTCTCGTTGACGAAGCGCAGCACCGCCGCGTAATGCCGGTCGGGGACCAGCAGGCGCAACCCCACACCGCGCAGTACCTTCTCCACCGCAATGCGCCAGCGACTGTGGTCGGGGCGCAGGTCCATCAGCTCGGCGATGTACGGCAACGCACTCGGATCGACACCCACAGCGGCGCAGATGTGTTCGCGGATCGTGATCGCCGACTCGGGCAGCGCGGAACCGACGTGCTCGACGCGGCGCAGTTCCTTGTCGGCGTCGTCGCGGGCGATCCGAGCGACCTTCTGCGCGTACTCGGCGTCGGTGGAGGATTCCCGCCCGCGGTCGAGCTTGGCCAGCATCTCGGTGGCCTGCCTGGCGAGTTCCTCACGCAGGTTCCAGAACTCGTCCGCGGTCTCCGGGATGTCCACGCACTGCGCGGTGATCAGCGCTTCATAGGCTGCGCGACGCCGCGATACCTCCTCGGCCTGTGCCTCGGCACCCGCGACCTGCGACTGCAGCGGGCCGACGCTGGCACTGGATCCGCTGATCTGAGCGTTGAGCGAATCCCCTTCGGCCTTGGCAAGATTGAGGGCGCGGGTGACGTCCTCGTACTCGTTGCCGAGCTGATCGATGGTGCTGTCGAGTGAGTCGATCTGCTTCGGGCACTGCGCGAGTCGGACGTGGTCGGTGTAGGCCCGCACCATCGGCTGGTCCACCAGGTCGATGATGCCCAGGTCGGAGGACTCGGAGGCGTAACGCTGCTGGAGCACCTCGATGTCGCCGAGGATCTTGCGCTTGCGTTGAACGACGGCCAGGAGCTCGCGGGCCTCGACCAGGGGATCGATCTGCTTGAGTGCCTCGGGGAGACGTGCCAGGCTGCTCGGCTCGTCGAGCATGAACTCGCGGACGAACTGTTCCAGTCCGCCAACGCTTTTCAGGGACTTGGCCTTGCCAAGCAGCTGCTGGGCGGCATCGGAGACGCGGATGCCGATCGTTGCGTACAGCTGGGCCAGATACTGCGACTCCACCTTCGTGGAGAAACGCCAGTTGTCATCTTTGAAGACGCCGGCGTCGAAGCGGCCAGAGGCCCAGCGGTTGCAGACGTCTTCGATGTCGCGGTCGCCGTCTGCCAGCACGAAGCGGCTCGAGGAGTCCGAGCGAGATTCACCGGTGAGCCATTTGAGGACCAGGCCGATGACGGTGCGACCGGTGTTGCTGGTGTAGGTGACGGCGACGGCCGACCATGCGGCGCCGTCCCCGCGTAGGTACATCACCCGGCTGGCACTCCCGTCGCTGCGCTGGCCCCAGGCGCCGCGGACGTACTTGTCGACGGTGCGGCGGCCTGCGCTGGATCCGGCGGCCGAGTTGTCCCCGGAGGCGTTGAAGTTGCGTCGGTTGAACGGCAGGAAGCCGAGTGAGATCGCGTCCAGGAGTGATGATTTGCCACTTCCGGAGGCGCCGGCGATTAGCGCGCCGCCTTCGCTGAACGGGATGGAGTGATACCCGTCGAACACACCCCAGTTGATGACCTGCAGACGCGACAGGTGGAACTGTTCAGGCATCGAGTACCGCCCCTTCCTCGTCCGCCGCGGCCGCGCCACCATTGAGCAGCAGTTCGAACTGCTGCTGCAGCTCGGTGATCACCGAGGCCGTCATGACAGCGGTGATCACCGGGCTGACGGTGTAGCTGTCCTCGTCGTCGCGGGTCTTGCGCAGGATCTCCAGGCTGGTGAGCCG
>JAVRPF010000303.1:0-3072 GCA_032162385.1 Mycobacterium sp. | reverse complement strand
GTCGCCCAGTTGATCGCCTCACTGAAGGCGCAGGGCGACGGCGGTCTCGACCACAGCGCGCTGCTCAAGCTCGTCGAGCAGCTCTCCGGCCGTAGCAAATAGTCGACAGAAACAGGAGAACAGCCATGCCCCGTATGCGTGCAGTCGACGCGGCCGTCGCGATCATGCAGGCCGAGGGCGTCTCCGACGTCTTCGGGCTGCCCGGCGCCGCCATCAATCCCCTCTACTCCGCCCTGAAGCTCAACGGCTCCATCCGGCACACGCTGGCCCGGCACGTCGAGGGCGCCTCGCACATGGCCGAGGGCTACACCCGTGCCAAGGCAGGCAACATCGGGGTCTGCATCGGCACGTCCGGACCCGCGGGCACCGACATGATCACCGGCCTGTACTCGGCGGCGGCTGACTCCATCCCGATCCTGTGCATCACCGGGCAGGCCCCGGTTGCCAAGCTGCACAAGGAAGACTTCCAGGCCGTCGACATCGCCACGATCGCCCAGTCGCTGACGAAGATGGCCGTGACGGTGATGGAGCCCGCGCAGGTGCCCGGGACATTCCAGCAGGCGTTCCACCTGATGCGGTCGGGGCGGCCCGGCCCCGTGCTCATCGACCTGCCGGTCGACGTGCAGCTTGGCGAGATCGAGTTCGACCCGGACACCTACCAGCCGCTGCCGGTGTACAAGCCCGCCGCCAGCCGCGCCCAGGTCGAGAAGGCGCTCGACATGCTGATCGCCGCCGAGCGGCCGCTCATCATCGCGGGTGGCGGCATCGTCAACGCCGACGCGGCGAGCCTGCTCGTCGAGTTCGCCGAGATCACCGGCGTGCCCGTCATCCCGACCTTGATGGGCTGGGGCACGATCCCCGACGATCATCCGCTCATGGCGGGCATGGCCGGACTGCAGACCGCGCACCGCTACGGCAACGCGACCCTCCTGGCGTCGGACTTCGTTCTCGGAATCGGCAACCGGTGGGCCAACCGGCACACCGGCGGTCTCGACACCTACCGCGCCGGGCGCACGTTCGTGCACGTCGACATCGAGCCGACCCAGATCGGCCGGGTCTTCCCGCCCGACTACGGCATCGTGTCCGACGCCGGTGCCGCGCTCGAGTTGTTCGTCGACGTGGCCCGTCAGCGCAAGGCAGCGGGCGCGCTGCCGGACCGCGCCACCTGGGCCGAGGAGTGCGCCGAGCGGAAGCGGACGCTGCATCGCAAGACACACTTCGACAACGTGCCGGTCAAGCCGCAACGCGTGTACGAGGAGATGAACCGCACGTTCGGCCCGGAAACCCGGTACGTCACGACGATCGGGCTGTCGCAGATCGCGGCCGCGCAGTTCCTGCACGTCTACCAGCCTCGGCACTGGATCAACGCCGGTCAGGCCGGGCCGCTCGGGTGGACGCTGCCCGCCGCGCTGGGCGTGTGTGTCGCCGACCCGGATGCGACCGTCGTCGCACTCTCCGGCGACTACGACTTCCAGTTCATGATCGAAGAGCTGGCGGTCGGCGCGCAGTTCAACCTGCCCTACATCCACGTGCTGGTGAACAACGCCTACCTGGGCCTGATCAGGCAGGCGCAACGCGCCTTCGACATGGACTACTGCGTGCAGCTGGCCTTCGACAACATCAACGCCCCCGAGACGAACGGCTACGGCGTCGACCACGTCGCGGTCGCCGAGGGCCTGGGCTGCAAGGCGCTGCGCGTGTCCGAACCCGACGAGATCCTGCCGGCGTTCGAACTCGCCAAGAAACTGATGGCCGAGTTCCGCGTTCCCGTCATCGTCGAGATCATGCTCGAGCGGGTCACCAATATCGCGATGGGCACCGAGATCGACAACATCATGGAGTTCGAGGACCTCGCCGTGCACCCCGACGATGCCCCCACTGCCATGGCACTGCTGGACTGACGCGTCCCGGACGACACCCGAGGACATGGCCGTGCACGTACTCATCGCGCCCGACAAGTTCAAGGGATCACTGAGCGCGGTCCAGGTCGCGACACACGTCGCCGCCGGGCTGCGTTCGGTGCTACCGGATCTTGCGGTGCGCGAACTCCCGGTCGCCGACGGCGGTGATGGCACCGTCGACGCGGCGGTTCAGGCGGGCTTCACTCGGGTGCGTGTGCGCGCGTCGGGCCCCACCGGTGTACCGGTCGATTCCAGCTACGCGCGCCGCGACGACCTCGCGGTCATCGAGATGGCGACGGTGTGCGGGTTGCTCAGATTGCCGGGAGGTCGCCGAGACCCATTGCACGCCAGTAGCTATGGGCTCGGCGAGGCGGTGTGCGCGGCGGCGGCGGCGGGGTGCCGCCGCATGGTCCTCGGCATCGGGGGAAGCGCGAGCACCGACGGCGGCGCCGGAATGCTGCAGGCCCTCGGCGCCCACCTGCTCGACGAGCGGGGCCGCGCGCTCCCGCCGCGGCGGCTACCGCTGCACGACACGTCGTACACGCTGGACCTGGCCGAGCTCGATCCGGTACTGCGCGATGTCGAGATCGTCGTTGCGTGCGACGTCGACAACCCGCTCTTCGGAAGCCGCGGTGCGGCGGCGGTGTACGCACCGCAGAAGGGTGCGTCGCCGCAGGATGTGGCGCTACTCGATACCGCGCTTCGTCGCTGGGCCGTCGCGGTTGCGGCGGCGACCGGCACCGACTGGGCCGCCGAACCGGGTGCCGGGGCCGCCGGTGGAGTGGGCTTTGCCGCCCTCGCGGTGCTCGGCGGCGTGTTGCGGCCCGGCATTCAGATCGTGCTGGACTTGCTCGGCTTCGCCGAACACCTCTCCGACTGCCGCCTGGTGATCACCGGCGAGGGCGCGCTCGACGAGCAGACACTCGCGGGCAAGGCACCGGCCGGGGTCAGCGCCGCGGCGCGCGCTGCCGGCCTCCCGGTCGTGGTGGTGACGGGCCGATCCACCTTGGCGCCGGCCGACCTCGCTGCGGCGGGTATCGATGCGGTGTATCCCCTCACCGAGCTCGAACCCGACCCGGTGCGCTACATCGCCTGCGCCGGCCCCCTGCTCGGGAAACTCGGCGCGCGGATCGCGCGGGATCGGCTGGCGACACCAGCCATCCCGTGAGCG
>JAVRPF010000302.1:0-4302 GCA_032162385.1 Mycobacterium sp. | reverse complement strand
TGGCCCCCGCGCTGCTGACCTACGGCACCGAGGATCAACGCCGTCGGCTGTTGCCACGGATCGCGGCGGGCCGGCTGTACTCGGCGATCGGCATGAGCGAGCACGGCGCGGGATCCGACCTCGCTGCGGTTCAGGCCAGGGCGACCCGCACCGACGGCGGATGGGTGCTGAACGGGACCAAGGTGTGGACCAGCGGCGCGCATCTTGCGCACCAAGTCGTGGTGCTGGCCAGGACCAGTCCGAGAGATCGCGAGCACCGCCACGCCGGGTTCAGTCAGTTCATCGTGCCGACCGACGCGGCCGGGGTGACCGTCAGCCCGATCATCCTGATGGACGGTGACCACCACTTCAACGAAGTTCTTTTCGACGACGTCGCGCTGTCCGACTGCGACGTGCTGGGTGACATCGGGGACGGTTGGCATCAGGTCACCGCGGAGCTGGGCTTCGAGCGCAGCGGACCCGAGCGCATTCTGTCCACCGCCACAATGCTTTTCGACGTCATACGCAGCCTCGCCCGGCAGGGCGGTACGGACGACCGGACCGCCGTCGAGGTCGGTGATCTGGTGGGCCGGATGATCTCGCTGCGGCAGCTGTCGGTGTCCGTGGCGCGGGCGCTGACCAACGGCCAGGACGCCGCCACCAGTGCCGCCCTGGTGAAGGACCTCGGCACCCGGTTCGAGCAGGAGTCCGTCGACGTCGCGGCCGATCTGATCGACGGCGTCGTGGGCTCCGCTGCCGCCGCGCCACTGCGCACCATGCTGGCCACCGCGCGGGTGCACTCGCCGTTGTTCACGCTCCGCGGCGGCACCAACGAGGTGCTGCGCGGCGTGGTCGCCAAGAGCCGGGAAACGCAACGAAGTGCACCGGGTGACGAGCTGGGCCGTCTCGTCGACGACGTGGGCCAGCGTGCCTTCGATGCCAGGCTGGGGCGGCGCGGCCTTCCGGACGAGTTCGACGCCGACCTGTGGCGCACCCTCGAGGACACCGGGCTGACCCGGCTGACCAGTGCCCAGGGTGCGAGTCTGCAGGAATCGGCGGTAGTACTCGGCGGGCTGGCACGCTGGGCGGCGGCGGTGCCGGTCGCCGAAACCGACCTGCTCGCAGCATGGTTGGCGACCCAGGCAGGCCTGCCAGTGCCCGACGCCGGGCCGATGTCGGTGGCAATCGCCGACGCGCGAGCCGTCGACGGCAGGATCGCAGGCACGGCTACCGACGTACCGTGGCCCCGATCGGGTCCGGTCCTGCTGGCCGCGCGTGGCGACGACGCCACCTTCGTCACCGTCCTCCACGACGCCGAGGTCGGCGATTCGCACACCTTGGCCGGCGAACCGCGAGGGGCGATCACCTTCGACGTGCCGGTGACCGACGGGGTGCTGCTGTCCCGGACGGTCGGCGACGAGCTGGTGCGCCGCGGCACCTGGGCGCGGTGCGTGCAGATCTTGGGAGCCTTCTCGGCCGCCGCCGAGCTCACGACCAGGCACATCGGCGAGCGCAATCAGTTCGGCCGCCCGCTCAGCAAGTTCCAGGCCGTCCAGCATGCGTTGGCCGGCATGCTCGGAGAGATCGAGCGATCCAGGGCGGCAACGGCTTTGGCTACCGCTGCGGCCGCCGACTTCGGGTTCGACAGCCCGCGGGCCGACTACGCGGTGACGGTGGCGAAGGTGGCGGTGGGGCGCGCCGTCGGCCCGGTGACCACCATCGCCCACCAGTTGCATGGCGCGATCGGGACGACCATCGAGCATCCGCTGTGGCTGGCCACCATGCGCGCCCGGAGCTGGGCCGACGAGTTCGGGACGACGGGGTGCTACGCGAGAAGGCTTGGGCGGATGGCACTGTCGGGCGCCGACCCGTGGGATCTGGTCGTCGGACCCTAGTCAGGCACCTGGTTTGGCGGCCGTGCTGCGCCGGTCGGCGACCGTGCGGAACGGCGCGGCGAGATCGAGCTTGCGCACGATCCGCTCGAACAGCCGGGGCGCAACGGCGGAGATCGCCAATGAGAGCCGAGTCGGACCGCGCATGATGATGACCTCGGGTCGATCCTTCTCGATGGCCTTCACGACCGCGTCTCCCACCAACTCCGCCGGCATCGCCGCCGCGGCCTTGGGCGCGGTCACCCCGAACTCGTTCTGCATGTCGACGAACATCCCCTCCCCCGACATGAAGCCGGGACAGATCGCCGAAGCGCTGATCCCCCACTCCTGGTCTTGCGCCGTCAGGCGCAGCGCGCGGGTGAACCCGACGAGGCGAACTTGGTTGCGTTGTACGCCTCCGTATACGCGCATGCGAGCAGTCCGGCCACCGACGCGACGTTGACGATGTGGCCACGGCCACGCTTGATCATGCCCGGCAAGACCGTCCGGGTGAGCACCATCGGCGCCAGCAGGTTGACGTCGGACAAGGCGCCAAGTTCGTCGAGCGGGACTTCGTGGGGTCGACCGGCGGACTCCACGCCTGCGTTGTTGACCAACACGTCGACGCGACCAGCGGCCTCCTCGGCGCGCGCGACCAGGCTCGCCGCCTGCACACGATCACCAAGGTCGACCGTCAGAGTCGACACGGTGACGCCGGTGGCCGCCCGGACCTCATCCGCGACGGCATCGAGCCCATCCTGGCTTCGCGCGGCGAGCACCAGGTTCATCCCTCGTCGCGCCAATGCCAATGCGATGTGCCGACCGATGCCGCGGGACGCCCCCGTGATCAACGCGACGTCCCCAGACCGAATCTTCATGGCGCGCTCCTCAGCGTTGGTGCTGCTCTATGGCGACAGTGTTCATCAAGCGGTCGGTCCTTGACCAGTTACGTGTCGAGCACGGCGTCGACGCGAGCCTCGACGGCGCCCCGGTCGCCGAGGTCGTCGAGGTCGATGCCGAACCGGTCGGTCAGGGCGTCGAGTACCTCCGCGGCGGTGTCGAACCGGATCCGCTCGGTCCGGCCGTCCCGATGGATCGCCAGGTTGCGGCCGCGCAGATTCCAGCGTTCGTCGTCGGTCACCAGGGATGCCGTCAGCCCGGTGACGAAGTAGGAGCCGGGATGGGTTGATACATACCAACTCCCGGCCTCGAGATCGATTCGCGGCTGGGGACGGGTGGTGAACTGGTAGAGCGGCTGCCATTCATCGCGGACTTGGGCCTCCAGCGTCAGCCCATCGCCCTTTGCGACCAATCGGTACGGCTCGTGGCGCGTCGATTGGACGGGGCCGGCTTCCAGTCGCAGCGGCGACGACAGGGTCTGACCGCCGAATCCGACGTCAACCAGGAACGGCCCGTCCACGCCGGGGATCGTCACCGACAGCACATTGTGGGTCAGCGCAGACAGCGGCGCATCGGGCTCTTTCATCCAGACCACGCGGCCTGCGAGACGCTCGACGTCGAAACCCAATGCCTCCAGCACGAACCCGATCAGGCCGTTGTGCTCGTAGCAGTAGCCACCGCGGCGCCGGTGCACCAGCTTGTCGGTCAACGCCGCAGGGCCGAGGTCGTCGACCGGTACCCCCGTCAGCGGGTCGAGGTTCTCGAACGGGATCGACCGGTTGTGCGCGGCCACCAGGCCGTGGAGCGTGTCCAGCGTCGGATCCGTCGATCCCCCGTACTCGACGCGGTCGAGATATCCAGCCAGATCCAGTTCCGCGGCGATGCTCGTCATGGGTTCATGGTGCGACCTCAACGGCGGTTCGGGTCAAGAATCCCCTGTCTGTGACGTGGGCTACAGCACGACGAAGCGAAATCAAGGAAGCTGGGCCGATGACACAATTGACGCAAGCGACATTTGTTATCGCCGCCGCGGGGCTGATGGCCATCAGTCCCGCGATTGCATCGGCCACTCCAACCGAATCCACCGGCGCGATGCCGTTGGTCAGCAAGTTTCGAGCCTGCGACTTCACCGTCGCGACGTGGGTGGACGCGGTCGGTGACGGCCGAGGCATCGCTCACCTGAGCACGTCGGGATCGAACGTCGTGGCCAACGTCGACCTGGTAACCGCCGAGCCCGACACCCACTACGACGTCCGGATCATTCAGACTCCGCGGCCGTCCATCGGTTGTGCGCCGGGCGCACCCGGCGTCATCACCGGCAGCCTGCAGACCGACGGAGGCGGCGCGGGAAGCACGACGCTCCAAGGCCCGATCGACTCCAGTGCAACCGGCGCCTGGGTGATGGTCCAACGCCCGGCGCCCAACTCCCTCACGCCTGCCGAGTTCTACACCTCGGAGTACATCGGCTCGATCTAAACCCGGAGCCGGGCACTCCCAGCCGTCACCCTGGACCCGTGTCACCGGCATTGAGCGACGACCTGCGCGAGGTGCT
>JAVRPF010000301.1:0-3944 GCA_032162385.1 Mycobacterium sp. | reverse complement strand
ACACCTACGCCGCGACGGGCAAACCGGCGTGGTTCCTGTTCGACGGGCTGGTCAAGCACGACCTGCAGACCGGTGCGGAGGAGCGGTTCGCGTTCGACGAGGGGGTGTACGGCAGCGAGACCGCGATGGCGCCCAGAGTGGGCGGCCGAACCGAGGACGACGGCTACCTGGTCACCATCACCACCGACATGAATGCCGACGCCTCCTACTGCCTGGTGTTCGACGCCGCCAGGGTGACCGACGGCCCGGTGTGCAAACTGGCTCTGCCGGAACGGGTTTCCAGCGGCACGCACTCTACGTGGGCACCCGGTTCGGAGCTTCGCCGCTGGCGCAGGACCGACTCCGCGGCCGAGGCGATCGGGCTCGCTGGGGCGAGCGAAGCGACGGGGTGATGTGTCTGGGGCGAGCGAAACGACGGGGTGATGTGTCTGGAGCGAGCGAAACGACGGGGTGATGTGTCTGGGGCGAGCGAAGCGACGGGGTGATGTGTAGTGCCCACCGCGTTGCCCGCAGGCGGAACCAACGCCGTCGGCCGGATGCTCGGGCTGCTCGGCGACGAGTGGACGCTGCTGATCCTGCAGCAGGCGACGCTGGGTGCGACGCGGTACGGGCAATTCACGGCGCGCCTGCCGATCTCGCATGCGGTGCTGACCCGGCGGTTGGGGGCGATGACGTCCGACGGACTGTTGGTCAGGCGCACCTATCAGGCCAAGCCGCCGCGGGCCGACTACGTGCTCACGCCGCGGGGACGCGCGTTGTGGCCGGTACTCGTGTCGATCTGGGAGTGGGAAAGACACTGGGTCCCCGACCACGCCCAGCGACTGCCCGCGATGCACCACACCGTCTGCGGTGAGGACTTCGCGCCAGTGCTGCAGTGCGCCGCGTGCACGGAGCCGGTGACGGAGAAGGACATTGGTGCGCAATGGGGTCCGAGCGGTGGCTGGTCGCGGTCGATGCCCGTGCACTCGACGCGGCGCCGATCGAGCTCCGACCGCGTCGACGGTCGGGCGGACCTGTTCCCGGAGACCATGAGCATCCTCGGCGATCGATGGGCGTTCGCCTTGCTGGTGGCGGCGTTCGTCGGCGCCAGCCGGTTCGGCGACTTCCAGGACCAACTCGGTGCGCCACCCGGTTCCCTGGCCGACCGCTTGCAGATCTTCACGGCCAACGGCGTGCTCGCCGCAGGCGACGGGCGCTACCGGTTGACCGAGAAGGGCCGCGCCGTGTTCCCCATCCTGATCAGCGCGCTGCAGTGGGCGCAGCGGTGCTTCCACGCGCCGGAGGGGCCCGCCGTCGAACTGGTGCATACGGACTGCGGCGCGGCGTTCGTGGCCACCCTGGCGTGCGACCAGTGCGCGAGCCCGCTGCGCGGTGCTGACGTGGCGACGCGCTAGCGGTCGCTTCCTTTGCGCGATTGTGAATCTCACGACGCGACACGCCGGGGACGCGTCGTGAGATCCACACTCGACGGGCTAGCGGTGTCGGTCCAGCCGGAACCGCAGGTTGTTGCGTACCGCGGGCCACTCGACGTCGAGGATCGAGTAGACGACGGTGTCGCGCCGCGATCCGTCCGGCAACAGCTGATGGCTGCGCAACACGCCGTCGAGCTTGGCGCCGAGGCGCTCGATGGCGGCCCGACTGGTGGTGTTGAAGAAGTGCGTTCGGAATTCGACTGCCACGCAATTCAATTCGTCGAACGCGTGGCCGAGCATCAGCAGCTTGGCCTCGGTGTTGACCCCGGTCCGGCGGACCGACCCGGCGAACCAGGTGTTGCCGATCTCGAGCCGCCGGTTCGGCGGGTCGACGTTGAGGTAGCTCGACGATCCGATCAGGCGGCCGTCCTGGGTGCGCGCGACGAAGGTCAACCCGGTGTCGGGGTGCTGCACCGCCAACCGCTTGTCCACCCACTCCCTTGCGGTCCGATGAGACGGCGCGCTGGTGAACCACAGGGCACCGACGTCGCCGTCGGCCGAGGCCACCGCGATTTCCGGGACGTCTGCGGCGCGCAGCGGTTCGAGCGTGACCCACCGCGGCCCGGTGAGCACCACTGGTTCGACGAACCCCGTCATCGGCGCCGACTCGCCTCAGACCACGCCGCGACCATGGCCAGCACCGACAGCACCACTGCGAGGGCGGTGGCCGCCCCACCCACGTAGAACCCGTAGCCCGCCGCGATCGGCGGTGCCACGTACAGCCGGAAGTACCACCATGCCAGTACCGTCAGGAGCACCGAAATGGACAGGGCCGCAGTCGAAGCTATCCGGGCCGACAAACCGCGCGCGGCCATGGCGGCGGCCACGATCAACGTCGACGACAACACCACCATCAGCTGTCCGACGCCGAACCCCGGCGGCGGCACGGCGATCTGACCGAGCTTTCCGCCGATCGCGTTGGCGTGGCCGCCCCCGTCGGCGCTGGTGGTCAGCCACGGCAGCCATGCGCTGACCAGGAGCACCAACGCACAGAGCACCACGAACCATGCGGGGCGCAGGCGGGCCATGCGATGAGGGTATCGGGTTGGCCGGTCACCTCGACGTAGGCTGCACTCATGACGGAGCTACCCGGCTGGGCTCGCACGCTCGACCTTGCCCCGCATCCGGAGGGCGGCTGGTTCCGGGAGACGTGGCGCAGCGAGTTGACGGTCGGTCAGCCCGCGCTGCCACCGGACTACACGGGCCCACGCAGCGCCGGAACGGCCATCCTGTTCCTGCTCATGCCCGGCCAGCAGTCGGCCTGGCACACCGTGCGCAGCGCCGAGTTGTGGCTCCACCACAGGGGCAGCCCGCTGCTGCTGGAGGTCGGGCCCGAACAGGACGGTGCCACAACGCTTTTGCTCGGCAGTGACGTCGATGCAGGCGAACAACCGCAACTGCTGGTCCCGCCGGGTCACTGGCAGCGGGCCCGTCCGCGGGACGACGAACCCGCACTGGTGAGCTGCGTGGTGGTGCCCGGCTTCGACTTCGCCGACTTCGCCCTTGCCGCCGCTACCGACTGAGCAGGCCCACCGCCGCCGACACCAGTGCGGCGTTGTCGGGCGCGACGGACCCGTCCGGCAGCTTCAGGGTGTCCTCCAGGCCAATCCGTGTCTGCACGCCGCGCACGCCCGCGTATTCCAGTAACGGCCAACAACTCTCGTCGAGTCCGTGCAGCAACACCGGGGCAGGCGAACCCACTGCCAGGACACGCTCGAGCATGTCGTCCGCTACGGCGACGGCTACGTCTGCGGCGGACGACTGCAACTCGATCATTGCCCGCATGCAGTGCCTGGCCAGATCGGATCGCGCCCAGGACGCGACCGCCTCCGCGTGGAACAGGCCGACCTCGACCCCGAGCCCCTTGCTCAGCAGCAGCTGCGCCAGTTCCTCCGAGCCCGGCTCGTGCCAGTTCAGCGACGCGAAGTCGGGCAGCACCGTCCAGCCCTCGACCGCCCGCAGCCGGGCGTCGGCGTCGGGCAGCGCCCAGAACCCCGTCGTCACCCCCAACGGCAGACCGGGCACGGCCAAGCGGACGGCCTGCACCGCCGCCGCGACCACATCGCCGGACAGCGAGTCGACGCCGTCGGCGTTCTTGGGGTGCATGTGCACCGCCCGTGCACCGGCCTGGTGCGCCTGGACCGCCGCGGCGGCCAGCTGATCGGGTGTGACCGGCAGATTCGGGTGCTGGTCGGGGGTGCGGGCTCCGTTGATGCACGCCTTGACGTAGACGCTGGGATTGGTCATCCCTTCATCTTCGCCCGTAACCAACCACCCGGCAGCAGACGGTGCGCCACAGTAGCCTCGCAGAATGCGGGGCCACACGATCGTCTGCGGAGATGACCCGCTGGGGCTGCGGATCATCGAGGAGCTGCAGAGCGCGGGAACCGACGTCGTCGTAGTCGGTAGCGCCAAGGAGCTGGCCGCGGCCGGGGTGGAGGACGCAACGGCGGTCATCTGCGCCGATGACGA
>JAVRPF010000300.1:0-3914 GCA_032162385.1 Mycobacterium sp. | reverse complement strand
TGGGTGAGAAGCGGAATACGCGCGCCGCCGCCGATGGTCGCGACCGCGCTGACGCGCGCCGCCGGGACGCCGTTGCGTTCCAGCGTGTCGTCGAGCGCGGCGAGGAAGCCGGCCAGCGGCTCGTCGAGGAGGTTTTCGAGTTCGGTCCTGGTCAACCGAACGCTGGTGCGCTGGCCGGGCAGGTCGACGGCGATGCCCGTTGCCGTCTCCCCCGAAAGCCGGTGCTTGGCCAGCCGGCACCCCTCGCGCAACCGGGTCAGCGAACCCACCATTGCAGTGCCGGACGGGTCGGTCTGCCCGGCATCGCCGAGCTCGGCCACCGCCTTGCGCAGGATCGCCTGATCGATGAGATCACCGGAGAAGTCGCCGAGTCGGAACGTGTCGCCGATTCGGCCGTCGCGTGCGTCCGCATCGACCAGCGTGATGCTCGTTCCGCTGCCGCCGAAGTCGCAGACCACGACCACACCGCGCGTCGGCAGGCCAGGATTCGACCGCAGCGCCCGTACTGCGGCCGTGGCGTCGGGGACCATTCGCGTCCGTTGCGGCAGGCTCGCCCGCAGAGCGTCGACGGTGGACGAATGCCAGTGCGCAGGCACCGTCACCGCCACGTCGGACACCTGGGCGGTGTTCGGCAGCGCGCTGGTCACCGCTTCCAGCGCCTCGGTCAGCAGCGCTTCGGGACGGTAGGTGGAGCCGTCGGAGGCGACCAGGGGGACCGGATCGCCGATGCGGTCGACGAAACCGCTGAGCCAGCCGCCCTGCGCGGTGCGCAGTACGGCGGGGTGCACGACGGCCTGCGATCCCGACGTCGCCACGAGATTGGTGGCACCGATGGAGATGCCCAGCGTGTGCGCCTCGGCGCGTCGGTTCGTGATCATGAATCGACGCTAAGGCGGATCGGCGTCCAGCGGATCGGTGCCCGACCCGTCACGACGGCGACCCCCGTAGGGGATTCCGATTAGGGGATGGGGCGGCGTAGGGGGATGCGGCTCAGGCAGGCGAGCTCAGGATCGCCCGCAGCATCGACAGCAGCTCCGACCGTGATTCTGCGCCCAGTCGCCGGCGGATCCTCGCTACGTGGTGCTCGACGGTCTTCGCCGAGATGAAGAGTTGACTACCGATGTCGCGGTACGGCAGGCCCTGCAGCAGCAGTTCGGCGACCTCGCGCTCTCGATCGGACAACCGTGACGACGGCGGCATCGACGAGCCGGGCTGGCGCGCCGAGGCCACCGCGGCAGGCGCGTCGACGTCGTCCTGGCCTGCCGCGGCGAGTTTGAGGTCGCGGGCCAACTGCAGCATCGCCCCCGAGACCCGTCCGTCGGGGGTCTGCAGGGCGGCCTGACTGGCCAGCCGCGTCGCATCCCAGCCCAGCCCGTACTGCGCCAACGAACGCGCGGCGGCGGTCACCTCGTCAACCTCGACGTGGTTGGCCAGCACCCGCAGCCACGAACGGCCCGCGGCGGCAAGGGCCTTGGCGAACGCGCTGTGACCTGCGGCGGACGTCAACGCCTGGCCGTGCGGCGCCACCGCCTCCGGCGAGTTCGCGAGGATGCCTGCGTGCACGCCCGACCAGTGCAGCGGCAACGACCAGAGCATCGGATTGCCAAGAGCGTCCAACAGATTGAACGCCTCGTCGATGGTGTGCTGAAGCCGGTCGACCTGGCGGAGCCGGGCGGCGGACACCCACAGCTCACCCAGCGGCAGTAGCGAGTACAGATCCAACGAGTACTCGGTCAGCACCTCCATCGCGGCGTACCAATGCTTCTGCACCGACCCGCTGTCGCCGCCGCGCCGGGCGATGGCGGTCTGCAGGGCGGCGGCCCATAGCGAGTCCCTGCGGTGCAGTTCGGTGCCCGCGGCGGCGATCGCCACCGCCACGTCGGCGGCGGCCGCGGCCAGTTGGCCCTCCTGCATCCGGACCCAACCGAGCAACAGTCGGTGCCGGGGGGCGACGAAGCCCTCGTCGTCGCCTGCAGCGCGGACCGCACGGGCGATGACACTGCGGGCGCGAACGGGGTCGCCGCCGTGCAAGGCCGCCAGAGTCACCAGCGCGGCCGGCGTGTCGGGGGAGACGCCGGTGGCCGGCTGATCCGTCGTAATAGATTGGGCCAGACGGGCGATCGCAGTCGGGTATGGCGATTCGAGGGTCTGGATCAAACCCTCGGCCAGACTGCGGGCGGCGCGTGCGGTCGAGGTGGGCGGTCCCGCGCTCTCGACGTCGACCGCCGCGCCGGCCGCCGCGGCGTCACCGACGCCGACCGCGACGATCACCCCGGCCGCGCCGACGATGGCGTCCGGGTAGGGGCCTAGCCAGCGGAACAACTCGGCGGCCTGTGCTGCACCGCCGTCGTGCGTTGCAATGCTGGCCGCGATCCGCACCGCCGCGGCCCGTTCCGGGGGGTCCTCGGACGTCAGGAGTTCGTCAGCCAGCCGACCGGCCGTGCCGCAGTCCCCCGTCAGAGCCAGCGCATCGGCAAGCCGTGCGGTGAGTGCGGTCGCGCCGACCTCGGTGGCTGCGCGGTAGAGCCGGGCGGCCCGACCCGGGTGGCCCTGGTTGCGCGCGGCGAGGTCGGCGAGCGCATCGGCAAGTTGCGGATGACGCAACCCGTGGTCGGCCAACTTGAGCGCGAGATCCATTGATAGCGTGGACTTCTCGACCTGTGTGCGGAGTAGTGCGACCTCGATGTCGTAGTGCCGGGTAGCACCGATGATCTGCGAGAGGGACTCGTGCAGCGAACCCAGAAAGGTCTGGCTGTGCGATGGCGCGATGAGGCCACTGGCGCGCGCGCGGTCCACCAGCGTGTGGGCCTGCGCGACGCCGGTCCCCAACGCGGCGGCGACGTCGTCGGGCCCGAGTTCGGGGTTGAGCGACGACACCAACAACGTGTCGAGGACGGCCCCGTCGACGCGGCGCAACCGCTCGATGAGGGCGACCCGGGCGGCCTGAGCGACGGCCGCCGCCGGCGTATCGCCGTCGGGCGAGCCGAGCGCCGCGACGGCCGGACGCACCAGGAAGGGGAGCCCCGCCGTCGTCGTCATGACCGCTCGGACGAGCTCCACGGGCGGTGCCGCACCGAGGATCTCGCCGATCAACCGGTTGACCTCGGCGGGCGCCAACGCGCCAAGCGTCACGACGGGACTCTGTCGAGCCAGCACGGTGGACAGCGCAGCCAGAGCGGGGTGATGGGCAAGCGGTTCGGCCGCGACCACCACCGTAGTCGCGGGATCGCTTACCAGGTCGGCCAATTCGTCGAGATCCGGTCCACCGAGGAGGTGCGCGTCGTCGATCACGACCGCCGCGGTGGCCGGATCGCCGTCCCGCGGTGGTCGTGCGATCACGGTGACGCCCGCGTGCCGCAGCGCCGAGCGGATGTCGCTGAGCACCGAGGTCTTTCCCGTGCCGATCCCCCCGGACACCAGCACCTTGGCTGGTTCTCCTGGCTTCGTCGGATCCCGAGCCGTCAACGCCGCGACGACGTCATGCGCGGTCACGGAATGACGGGCGCCAATTCAGCTGCCGCCGTCGACGGAACCGATGCCGCCGCAGACGGTACGGATGGCGGCGCCGTCTGCCCGGTGATTATCGCCTGAGACGTGGGCGGTTGCGGCGGCGGCGCAACCGAAGTGGTGGTCGTGGTGGTGGTGGTCGTCGTCGGCGTGGTGGTCGTGGTGGTGGTCGTCGTCGTTGTCGTGGTGGTCGTCGTCGTCGTGGTGGTGGTCGTGGTGGTGGTGGGTGAGGTGGTGGTCGTCGTGCTGGTCGGCGACCCCGACTCCGACGACGACGCCGTGGCCGTGGTGGTGGTCGACCCGGTGTTCGGTTCGGTCGACGACGACGCCGGGACCACCGTCGTGGTGATCGAGCCGTTGGACCCGGTCCTGGTGAGCGTGACGTTCTCGGTGACCGGAGTGGACGG
>JAVRPF010000299.1:0-7481 GCA_032162385.1 Mycobacterium sp. | reverse complement strand
ATCGTCGTCGGCGGCCGGCGGCGCCCCGGTGCAAGTCCTCGTCACGTTCGCGGTGCCGTCCGATGAAGTGGCGTTCGCGGTGTTCGACGCAAGCACGGCCCAGGCGGTTGCCAAGCTGTGTGACCAGGCGGGCATTCCCGCTCAGCGCCTCACCCCTGCGGTCGATGCCCGCTTCCCCTCGGCGGGATCGTAGGGAAACACCCGATTCGGCGGAACGGCAGCAAACGTGAGCGTGCGATTCGCAGGACTTGACCATCGCCGAAGGGGAACTGTCATGACCGGGACGACGCGGCCACCGCAAACCGCGGAACACCAAGGCACACGCCTGCGGTTCCAATCGTCAGATGAACACGGACCATCCGATGGCTGTCGGCTCGTGGGCGGCTAGCGACGAGGACGTCCACTCTGCGTGCAGGGCGAAACCGCCTGGGGAACTTTCGCGCCCTGGCGGCAGAGCGGAGGACTCAGTCCAGGACCACCAGCACAGGTGCGTGGTCGCTGGGCGCCGGAGTGCCCTTCTTGCCGGGCTTGCGCTCGTCGCGCGCGATCTCGGCGTGGGTGACGCGGCCAACCAGCGCGGGTGAGCCGAGGATGAAGTCGATGCGCATGCCCTGGCGCTTGGGGAACCGCAGCTGGGTGTAGTCCCAGTAGGTGAACGTGCCGGGACCCGGAGCGAATGGGCGGACCACGTCGGTGAACTGCTGCTCGATCGCCCGGAACGCGGCGCGCTCCGGTTCGGTGACGTGCGTGCTGCCGCGGAAGAACTCGACGTCCCACACGTCCTCGTCGGTGGGAGCGATGTTCCAGTCGCCGACGAGCGCGATGGGCGTGGCCGGGTCGTCGGCCAGCCAACCTGCGGCCGTCCCTCGCAGTGCGGCAAGCCATTCCAGCTTGTAGGCGTAGTGCGGCGAGTCGACGGTGCGGCCGTTGGGTACGTACAGGCTCCACACCCGCACCCCGTCGCACGTCGCACCAAGTGCCCTGGCCTCGGACGCGTCGTCCCAGGTGGGTTGCCCGTCGAAGCCGACCGCGACGTCGTCGATGCCGACGCGGGACGCGATCGCCACGCCGTTCCACTGGCTGACCCCGCTGTGCACGACGTCATAGCCGAGCGCCGCGAACGGCATGGTCGGGAACTGGTCGTCCGAGCACTTGGTCTCCTGCATCGCCAGCACGTCGACGTCGGCGCGCTGCAACCAGTCGGTGACCCGGTCGACGCGTGCGCGGATCGAGTTGACGTTCCAGGTGGCCAGCCGCACGCGCTAGAGCGTACGGGCGTCGACGTAGCGAACGCGGTGCTGGGTGGTGAAGCCCATCGACTCATACAAGTCGATGGCCGCGGCGTTGTCGGCGAGCACCTGCGCGTAGCCGCGGGTAGCCCCGCGGCCGGCCGCCCACGCCAGCAACTCCTCGCACAGAACGCGGGCGTGACCCCGGCGGCGCTGCGCCTCGACGACGTGGACGGCCGCCAGCCCCGCCCACCGGGTGCCGTTGGGTGCCGAGGTCACCGCAGCCCGCCCGACGGCAGCGTCGCCCCGGCTCGCGAACGTCACCTCACCGTCGACGACCGCGGTCAACACGTCGAGGGGAACGTCGCGTTCGTAGATCCGCAGCCACCGCTCGTCGGGGCGCGGCGCCATCGTCACCGTCGATGCGGTGGCAGGCACCTCCGTCGTCAACTCCGTTGTCATGACCACGTTCTCGCCGTTGACCGGCACACCCGGCGGCACCCGGAACAACCGATCCGGCGCAACCAGCAGCGGTGTCGCCGCACGGGCCGCGTACCAGTCGACGATCGCAGGCAGGACGCTCAAGTCACCTCGGACCTCAAGCGGGACAGCTGAATTCGCCCGACGGGTGCTGCCGTGGCCGTACCGCAGCAGCCAGCCGCCGATCCACTGCTGCTCGACGCCCGGCCAGGCCAGCGCCGCCGCGTACTCGAGGTTGCGGATGTCACCGGTTCGCACCGGCGCGGCGGTCAGGGCCTTGATCGAGACCACGTCCGCGGCGGTGACCTCCACCACGTCACCGCGTTTGGTGCGGACCAGGAGCGCCGGACCGGCCTCGAGCAGATGGCCGACGACATCGGTCAGCGGCGGCACCGAACCGGCGGGCAACCGGTAGCGCAGGCTGACCCTGGTGCCGACCGGCGGGAGGTCAAGCACTAGTGCCCGAAGGGATCGGGATCCTCGCCGGGCATCCAGGTCAACCCGGGCACGCCCCAGCCCTGTGCCTTGACGGCGCGCTTGGCGGCCCGCGCATGCCTGCCGATCAAGCCGTCGACGTAGAGGAACCCGTCGAGGTGGCCGGTCTCGTGCTGCAACATGCGCGCGAACAGCCCGCTGCCCTCCAGGGTGATCGGGGTGCCGTCGGCGTCCAGACCGGTGACCCGCGCCCAGTCGGCCCGGCCCCTCGGGAAGGACTCACCGGGCACGGAAAGGCAGCCCTCGTCGTCGTCGTCGGGGTCGGGCATGGTCTCCGGAATGTCGGACGTCTCCAGCACCGGGTTGACGACGACTCCGCGGCGGCGGCTGGTGCGGCCGCGCTCGTCGGCGCAGTCGTAGACGAACACCCGCTGCGATGCGCCGATCTGGTTGGCGGCCAAGCCGACTCCGTAGGCGGCATCCATCGTGTCGTAGAGATCCTTGATGAGGTCGGCCAGATCTGCCGGCAGCGAACCGTCCTCGCCGACGGGCACGGGACTGGTCACGGTGTGCAGGATGGGATCTCCCACGATGCGGATGGGTACGACGGCCACGGTGGGCAATCTTAAGTCAGCCGACTCGCGGGCAACGATCACGGCTCAACTCCCGCTGCCGTGATTGAATGTGGCCGAACCATCGGAATGTCTTGTGCATTGTCGGAGAGGGCCCAGGGAGCGAAATGGACGGCGCCATGGCGCGGACTGAGCGATCCGGGGACGATTCCGAGCTCGCCGACGGGTTGACCCGCCGCGAACACGACATCCTTTCCTTCGAACGACAATGGTGGAAGTACTCGGGTTCCAAGGAGGACGCCATCAAGGAGCTGTTCTCGATGTCGGCGACTCGGTACTACCAGGTGCTCAACGCTCTCGTCGACCGGCCGGAGGCTTTGGCTGCCGACCCGATGCTGGTCAAGCGGTTGCGCCGAGTGCGCGCCAGCAGGCAGAAGGCGCGCGCCGCGCGCAGGCTGGGGTTCGAGGTCACCTGACCTTCCCGGCCCACGATCGCGTCTGGATACAGTGGGATCGATGAATCAGCGAGAATCCTCCGGGTTGCCCCTGCGCGCCATGGTCATGGTGTTGCTCTTCCTCGGGGTGGTGTTCCTGCTGGTGGGGTTCCAGGCCATGGGGTCGAGCGACGACGACGGTAGCTCGACGGCCGTCACCACGGTCACCGCCGCCTCGACCACCACCGCGTCGGCGACCGGTGCAGCCGAACCCGCCAAGGCCGACGTGCGGGTGTTCAACATCTCCGAAGTGCCGGGTGCCGCCGAGAGCACCGCGACCCGGCTGCGCGACGCACAGTGGAATGTCACCGAGACCGGCAACCTCACGTTGGAGGGCGTCACCGCCACGACGGTGTACTTCGGCGAGGCCCCTGGTGAGCGGGAAGCCGCCGACGAAGTGGGCAAGCTCCTGCAGGCCCCGGTCGAGCCCCGGACACCCGAGCTTGCCGAGCAACCGCCGGGCGTGATCGTGGCGGTCACGGGCTAGGCTTTCGGCATGCCGATCTCCGCCCCGCTTCGTCTACTCGCCGCCGCGGCGCTCGTCGTTCCGGTCGCGAGCGCGTGCAGTCCCAAAGAGCCGGTCGCCACCCAGCCCGGCACCACGCCGCCCGTCTGGACCGGCTCTACGCCGCCGTCGGGCACCCCCGGTGGAAGCGGGATCGAGGCGGGTCCCGCTGGCGAGAAGCTCACCGCCGACATCAAGTCGCCCGACGGCACCACCGTCGCCACGGCCGACTTCGCGTTCAGCGGCGGCTACGCCACGATCACCGTGAAGACCACCGCACCAGGGCAGCTGGCCCCCGGCTTCCACGGCCTGCACATCCATTCCGCGGGCAAGTGTGAAGCCAACTCGGTGGCCCCGAGCGGCGGTGCCCCGGGTGACTTCAACTCCGCGGGCGCGCACTTCCAGGTGGCCGGTCACACCAGCCATCCCGCCAGTGGTGACCTGACCTCTCTGCAGGTGCGCGGGGACGGCACGGCGATGCTGGTGACGACCACCGACGCGTTCACCGCCGCGGACCTCCTCGCCGGCGCCAAGACGGCGATCATCATCCACGAGAAGGCCGACAACTTCGCCAACATCCCGGCGGAGCGCTACCAGCAGATCAACGGCACCCCGCCACCGGACGAGACCACCATGGCCACCGGCGACGCCGGTAAGCGGGTGGCGTGCGGTGTCATCACCGGCCAGTAAGGCAACGGACCGGGCCCGGCGGCAACGCATCGACTTCGCTGGGTCGCCCCGGCCGACCGTCGGTGTCGAGTGGGAGTTCGCCCTCGTCGACCGTGACACCCGTGACCTGAGCAACGAGGCCGCCGCCGTGATCGCCGAGATCGGCGAGAACCCGCGTGTGCACAAGGAATTACTGCGCAACACCGTCGAGGTGGTTACCGGGATCTGTGACAATGCGGGCGAGGCGATGGACGACCTGCGGTCCACGCTGTCCCCCGCGCGACAGGTCGTGCGGGACCGCGGGATGGAGCTGTTCTGCGCCGGCACCCACCCGTTCGCCAAGTGGTCGGCGCAGAAGCTGACCGACGCGCCGCGCTACGCCGAGCTGATCAAGCGCACCCAGTGGTGGGGGCGGCAGATGCTGATCTGGGGCGTGCACGTGCACGTCGGCGTGTCCTCCGCGCACAAGGTGATGCCCATCATCACCTCGCTGCTCAACCAATACCCGCACCTGCTGGCGCTGTCGGCGTCGTCGCCATACTGGGACGGCGACGACACCGGGTACGCCAGCAATCGCGCGATGATGTTCCAGCAGCTGCCCACCGCCGGTCTGCCGTTTCACTTCCAGAAGTGGTCGCACTTCGAACGCTTCGTGGACGACCAGAAGAAGACCGGCATCATCGACCACATCAACGAAGTCCGTTGGGACATAAGGCCGTCGCCCCACTTGGGTACGGTCGAGGTGCGGATCTTCGACGGGGTCTCCAACATCGCCGAGCTCAGCGCCCTTGTCGCGTTCACGCATTGCCTGATCGTCGACCTCGATCAGCGCTTGGACGCCGGCGAGCAACTGCCGGTCATGCCGCCGTGGCACGTGCAGGAGAACAAGTGGCGCGCAGCCCGTTACGGTCTGGACGCCGAGATCATTCTCGATGCCGACAGCAACGAGCGGCTGGTCACAGAGGACCTCGACGACCTGCTGAACCGGTTGGAGCCGGTCGCCTTGAAGCTGGGCTGCGCCGACGAACTCAACGGGGTGTCCTCGATCTATCGGACCGGCGCGTCGTATCAACGTCAGCGCCGCGTCGCCGAGGAACATGACGGCGACCTGCGTGCCGTCGTCGACGCGCTGATCGCCGAGCTGGTTCTGTAGGCATAAGGGGTGCCGGGATGACCACGCCGATGTTCCCCCTCGAGTCGGTGCGGCTGCCCGGTGAGGAACTGCCGCTGCGCATCTTCGAGCCGCGCTACGGCACGCTGGTCCGCGACTGCCTCGGCGGCGCCCGGGAATTCGGGGTTGTGCTGATCGCCGCGGGCCGTGAGGTCGGAGGCGGCGACGCGCGGCTCGACGTCGGTTCGATGGCCCACATCGTGGAGTGCCAGGACGTCGGCGACGGACGGTTCCGGCTCGAATGCGAGATGCGCGAACGGATCCGGGTGACGTCGTGGCTCGACGACGACCCGTACCCGAAGGCGGTCGTCGAGCCGTGGCCGGACGAGCCGGGGATGACCGTCACCGGCGCGGACATCGGCGTCGTCGAGGACCGGCTGATGGAGGTGTTCGAGCGGATCGCATCGTCACAGAGTGCGCACTTGCCACCGCGGCACGAGCTGCTCGGCGAGCCGCAGCCCGGCGACGACGCGGGAAAACGGCTGTACGCGTTGGCAGCCCGGACGCCGATGGGCCAGGCGGACCGGTACTCGGTGCTGGCGGCCGCGACCGCCGCCGCGCGGCTGGATGTATTGCGCGACGCCATCGAGACGGTGGCAGCCATGGTGGAGTTCCAACTCGCCGAGGGCGGTTCGGCGGACTAGGAGTGTCCTGGATAGTGCCGATGTTGATGAGCCCGCGGCGGTGGGACACAGCACTGGCCACAGCCTCAAGCTCTGATGTCTGCGGCGATCACTCGCCAGGCGCGCCGGTCAGCCGCCGCCCTTCGACGAACGCCGTGCGCATCGCGGCGTCTCCGCTGTCTCGGCCGTAGCGCTCCATCAAGTCACGCGCCGGGATTGAGGACACCTCCCATCCGTGGCGTGACAGCCAGTCCGCGACGTCGGTGCGGTCCTCGATGAACCAGAGGTCGGCGACGTCGGGGGCGTCGCCGTCGGCCTCCCCGGCCTCCACCTTCATCCGGCGGATCTGCTCACGTCGTTGGGCCAGATACTCGGGGGCGAAGAAGTCGGGGCCGAATGCCTCGATCGCGAAGCGACTGTGCGATGCGCTGAGCTCGTCGACCCGCTCGAACAGATGATCCTGAGCAGCGTTGGGCAGATAGGGCAGCAGTCCCTCCGCCGACCATGCCGTCGGTGCGTCCGCGTCGAAACCCGCCTCTCGCAGCGCCTTCGGCCAGTCCTGACGTAGGTCGACGGGGACAGCGACGTAGCGGGTCGCCGGCCGCGCGCCGTTGGCTCGCAGTGTCTCGGCCTTGAAGTGCAGCACCTGCGGCTGGTCGATCTCGAAGACGGTGCTGCCAGATATCCACGGCAGCCGCCATGCCCTGGCGTCCAACCCGGCGGCCAGGATGACCGCCTGCTCGATCCCGTTGGCGCCCGCCGTGGTGAAGAAGTCGTCGAACCACTTGGTGCGCGACGCGGCATAGGGCGAGACGTACTTGATGCGCTCGGCCATCGCGCCGCTGGGCGGCCGCCAGCCCTTGGCGATGGCGGCGTCGACGAACAACTGCGCGTACGGGTCGCGGAACAGTGGACAGGCGGCGGCACCCTCGCTGGCCCGGGCATAGGCCACACCCAGCGCGGTGGCGCCGACACTCTCGGTGATGTCCCAGGAGTCGTCGTCAGTTCTCGTCATACTCCGCCATTTCGTCGCGGGTCAGCAGGTCGTCACGGAAGCTCTGTTCCCGGTACGCGAGTTGGCCAACCCGGTTGGCGACCACGGGTGCGGTGATGACGGTGAACAAACCGGCCAGGATCACCATGCCCACGTCGGCGTTTCCGCGGAGTCGAATCGCGGCGCCGGCCAGCACCAGCAGCAGACCGAGCACCTGCGGCTTGGTGGCGGCGTGCATTCGCGACAACGTGTCGGGGAACCGCACCACGCCGATCGCGGCCGTCAGGGCCAGTGTCGATCCGCTGAGCA
>JAVRPF010000298.1:0-4782 GCA_032162385.1 Mycobacterium sp. | reverse complement strand
GCACCGAAGCCGAGGGTCTCGTCGTCCGGGTGGGGCGCCACCAGGACCAGGCCAGGGCAATCGTCGAGGTCCAACTCCGGGAACTCACGCCGCCAGCCGAGCCACTCGGCGGTTGACGTACCTCCGGCGGCGACCGGCCGAGCCGCGAAGCGGGACCCGTTGCCGAACGTCACCGAACTCGCCTCGCCGCCAACCGTCCAAGGGCGGCGAGATCGCGCTCGGCGTGGCTTTGCCGCACGTAGAGCGTGAGATCGGCAACGCGTTGTGCGTGTTCACCGTCGAGTGCGAGGGTTTTGGGGCCTAGCGCGCGTCCGGTGCGCGTGATCGCCTCGTCGACGGCGTGCTCGACCACGGCGCGGACCCTGCGTGCCATCAATTCGGCCCGGTCGCCGTGCGGCTCGGCGTCGACGTAGCAGGCGGCCGACATCAACACGGCTTCGCCGGCGGCGAGCGCCGCATCGACCGCACCCAGGTGAGCATGAGCGTGCACGTCCCCCGACGCACTGCTGTGCTCGTCGGCGACCGCGCTGTACAACGCCCCGGCGACGCCGCGCGCGCCGCCCAGCCAACAGGCGGCCACGGCCATGGCGCCGTGCCAGAACCCGGCCCGGTCCAGATACTCGCCCGGTCGGCCGACGGGCTCCGCAGCCGCACCGCACAGTTGAACCGATCGGGTATCGCTGCCGCGCATGCCCGCGTTGCGCCAACTGTGCGTCAGCGGCATCACCTGCGGTTGGCTCAGATCGACGGCGTAGAGCCCGCGCGCATTGTCTTTGCGGCGCGCGGTGATCAACGCGTGCGTGCACAGTCCGGCGCCCGAACACCACGCCTTGGTGCCGTCCAGGGCAGCCGTTTCGCCGTCGTCGGTCACGGTCACGACCGCCTCCGCCGATTCTGCCGCCCACACGCCCCACAGTTGGCCCGGTTTCGGTGTCGGGCCGCCGAGTTCCGCCAGGATCGCCACTGCGTCCGTGTGGGCTTCGGCCAGCCGGCCGGCGACGACGTCGCGCTCGGTCAGCGCGGCGAGCTTCCACCATCTTCGCGCCGTCTGCCCGGATCCGGGTGCGGGCAGATCCAGCTCACCTCTTTCGAGCCAGCGCCACACCAGTTCGGGGGTCACGCGGGTTCTCGATCCGCGGTTCGCGGGATTCGGCGTAGATGCGCCGCGAATCCCTTGGGCGCCTTGCCCTTCTGACGAGCCGAGGTGGTGACGGATAGCCGCTCGTCACGGTCGATGACGAAGTCTTGCTCCTCGAACCGGCGGACCAGGTCGACGTCTTCGCCGCTGGGGACGTCGGCGAATCCGCCTACCCGCCAATAGGCTTCGGCCTGAAACCCCATGTTGGCGCCGTGGACGTGACCGTGTCCGTCCGGACGACGCTTCACGCGGTATGCGTTCAGGTACCGGCGCACCGCCGCGGCAGGTAGGTGGCGCCAGGTGCCGATGCGAACGACACCCAGAACCATGTCGGCACCCGCGGCGTTCTGCCGGATCAACCAATCCGGATCGACCCTGCTGTCGGCGTCCGTCGTGGCGTACCAGATGCGGGATTCGTCGGTGCACTCCATGCCGCATGACGTTCGCGCGTAATTGAAGCCCGCAGCGCGTGAAGCCCCGACATTACGGGCGTCGACCTCGATGAAGTGGACGTCGCTGCCGAGTCGACATGCGAGGTCGATGCTCGCGTCGTCACACGCGTCGAGCACCACCACGGTCAGAACCGGCATCGACGAGCACGCCGCCGCCGTCGCCACCGCCGTCAGACTCCTGGGAAGATTCGCGGCCTCGTTGTGGGCGGGGATCACCACGGCGGCTCGGTCGAACGTCATCACCAACTCGTCCACGCCCCCTTCATCGTCAGCCGGTCAGTCACCGGCAGGCCGTACACGTGTCGGTACCCCGCAGGTGGTGGGCGGAAACGGCCCCGGGGCACTTGGCCGCGCTCGCAGCGATTGGTTTGGTTCGGATCGGGGTAAAGCTCAAGCACCATGAGGCACAGGAGGCGCGACATGACTGACCGCGACGGCCACGAGGCCGAGTCGGACGTCGAAGGCGACCCGCACGTTGCCGGCTCACGCGCACACGAAGACGAGGACGGCTCCTACGTGGGTCGGACGGCTTCCGACGACGAGTTCGACTCCGGCGAGACCGGCGCCGAGGCGCGCGGGAGGCACCGTCGTTAGACGGCCTCCCAGGGTGGCACGGCCTTTCCTTCCTAGACGCTCCCGAACCGGCCGACGATCGCCCTACAGAACGCGGGCAGGTCATCCGGCGATCGGCTGGAGATGAGGTTTCCGTCGACGGCGACCTCCTCGTCGACCGGATGGGCGCCGGCGTTCCGCAAGTCGGTACGCAGGCTCGGATACGACGTCAGCGTTCTGCCCTCGACCACGCCCGCTTCAATGAGCGTCCACGGCGCGTGGCAGATCACGCCCACGGGCTTGCCCGATTCGACGAAATCGTGCACGAACGCGATCGCCGACCGATCGAGTCGAAGCTTGTCGGCGTTGACGGTGCCGCCGGGAATCACCAGCCCGTCGAATTCGTCGACGGAGGCGTCGCCGACCTCCCGGTCCACGCGAAACTCGCCAGCCGGCAGGAGGTCGTGATCGCGTGCGTCGATGGTCCCCAACTCGAGCGACAACAGCTCGGTGTCACCGCCTGCATGGAGGACGGCCTCGACCGGTTCCTGGAGTTCGCGTCGCTCGACCCCGTCGGTCGCCAGGATCGCAATTCGCTTGCCTGCCAGCACGTTGCTCATGAGCGCCCTTTCGCCAACTCGGTCGCCTTCAAACGAGTTTCCGCTGCCATCCGCTGCTCGCGCGCGTACAGCAGGCCGTAGGTGAATCCGTTCTGACCCCGAGACGGGCCGGTTCCAGCCGCCATCCTGCGCAGCACATCCCTTGCCACCACGGTGTCTTGGTGATCGCCGAGGACGCTTTGAACCTTCTTGTACGCCTTGGCCTTCCGGCGGGCCGGCGGGCGCACGGCGCCGCACAGCTCACCCGCGTACCGGGCACGCTTCGCGGCCTTGCGGGCCGAATGCAGCACAGCGTCATCATCGTCGCCTACAGCGGCGGCCAGACGCCGGTCCGCCTTGCGCCGGGACTTCTTGAAGTACTTGCGCAGTTCATCCACACCAAACCGCTCCTTCAGGGGCGGCTCGGTGCGCCAACCACGCAGCACGGCCATCATGGCCACATAGCGTTCCGAATCCATCGCGTCGGTCACGCGGCTACGAGCGTGTCCTTCGATGCCGAGCAGGGTGTTGCGGATGTCGGACCGCACGGGTCCCAGGACCAGTTCATCGGGAAGCCGATCGAGCGCCGCGCCGAACCGTTTGCGCTGCACCTGGCAGTCCCGGACTTCGCCGAGCACAGCCGCGAACCACTTCAGCTCGGATTCCAGCTCGGTCGCGGCAGCGCGGTCGAACAGCTTCGCGAACACCCGCAGTGTGCTGCGCATCCTGCGGATCGCCACCCTGGTGTCGTGAATCGGGTCGACGCCCCTGCGCAGTTCTATGTCACCCGAGACGACTCCGTCGATCTGTGCGTTCAGATACTCGGCCACGGCGCGCTGCGCAGGTGACGAGTGCGCCTTTCCGGGTGCCACCGCGCCCTCGAACTTGGACAGCGGGAACGCGTCGTTTGCCCCCAACGTGCGCTCGCGTTGAAGTGTCCCTGCCATACGGTCGCATTTCCCCACCCGAGACCCCGCCAAACATGGCGCCGGTTTCGCCGACCCTCCGCCGGGTATGCCGTAACAAGTTTCCGTATCGATTCTGGGAGGCGGTCCTCATGTCCGCAGCAGAAGTCAGACACGAACAGCGCGCCGATGACGAGGCCGACGCGAAGCCACGCACCAAACGCGCGGTCGTCAACTGGGTTCTCGCGCTACTGACCATCCCGGGCGCCGTGGCCGTGGTCGTGTACTCCTACCTGCAGGTGTTGAGCACCGCAGGCTGCACATCGGCATGCACCCGGGTGGGCCCAGGAGAGTTCGTGTTCGGGCTCATCATGTACGGAACGCCCTTCGTGGCCGTGGCAGCGATCGCGCTGTCGTTCTTCACCGCCCGCCGCGCGCGGGGGATCCTGGTGCCCGTCATCGCGTGGGCGCTCCTGGTGGTCGCGTTCGCGATTCTCGCTCTGACGTTCAGCACGTAGCCAGACGGGCATCCAGCTGATGGCACCCGCAGTACTCTTCGACATCGACGGCACCCTGGTGGATTCGAACTACCTCCACGTTCACGCCTGGCAGCGCGCATTCACCGAGGTGGGGCTGCAGGTGGAATCGTGGCGCATCCACCGATGCATCGGTATGGACGGGTCGTCGCTCATCGAGGAGCTGGCGTCGGGCGACACCGAAGATCCCGGCCGCCTGAAGGACCTTCACTCCAACTTCTACGCAGAGACCGTCGGGCTGCTCAGACCACTGCCCGGAGCGCGGACTCTGCTCGACGCCGTCGCCGGCCTGGGTCTGCAGGTGGTGCTGGCGACATCGGCCCCCGAGGACGAGTTGACTGCGCTCCGCAAGGTTCTCGACCGCGATGACATCGTCTCCGCGATCACGTCCTCGGGCGACGTCGAGACGGCGAAGCCCGATCCGGACATCGTGCGGGTCGCACTCGACCGTGCCGGAGTGGGCCCCGACCGGGCCGTGTTCGTGGGCGACAGCGTGTGGGACGTCGCGGCCGCGGCCCGTGCAGGCCTGGAATGTGTGTGCCTGCGCTGCGGCGGGATCTCCCAGGCCGAACTCGAGTACGCGGGTGCGACCGCGGTCTT
>JAVRPF010000297.1:0-2545 GCA_032162385.1 Mycobacterium sp. | reverse complement strand
CTCGCCGACCTCGTCGACACATACGGCGATCAGGTTCGAGCCGTCGCGCTCGACGTCACCGACCCCCGTGCTGCCGAGGCAGCGGTTCGCACCGCCGTCGACGCGTTCGGCCGGCTCGACGTCGTGGTGAACAACGCCGGATACGCCGATCTCGCCGCGATCGAGGACGTCACCCTCGAGGACTTCCGGGCTCAGATCGAGACCAATCTCTTCGGGGTTGTCACCGTCACCAAGGCGGCACTGCCGCAGCTGCGCGAGCAGGGCTCAGGCCACATCATCCAGGTCTCGTCGGTGGGTGGACGCATGGCCAGCGCCGGTCTCGGCGCCTACCAATCGGCCAAGTGGGCGGTCGGCGGGTTCTCGAGCGTCCTCAATCAAGAAGTCGCGCCACTCGGGATCAAGGTCACCGTCCTCGAACCCGGTGGCATGCGGACGGATTGGGCCGGAAGCTCGATGGCGATCCCGGCAGTCAGCGCGCCGTACGAGCCGACCGTCGGCGAACGTGCCCGGCTGATCCGAGCCGGCCTCACCACCGAGGCGGGCGACCCGGCGAAGGTGGCGCGAGTCGTCCTCGACGTCGCCGCCATGGCGGAGCCACCGCTGCGACTGCTGCTCGGCAGCGACGCCTACCGCTACGGCACGGCGGCCGGACAAGCGCTCGCCGAATCAGACCAGAGATGGCATGAACTCAGCATCTCCACCGACCACGACGAAGCCACCGAAGCTCAGCTGCACCCTCTCGGCCAGAGCGCAACGTGACCACCTCGATCACCGTCGGCACCATCAGGATCACCGCGCTCAACGACGGTGTGAGTCGCCTGCCGCCAATGCTGTACCCGGGACTGGACTTCGACGCCCACCCGGAGCTCCTCGAGAACGACGGGATGTACCACATCCCGGCGGGGTGTTTCCTGATCCAGGGCGATGCCTTCACGATTCTGGTCGACGCAGGCATTGGCCCGGCCAACATTTCGTTTCCCGCGGATCTCGCTGGCGCGGCCGGTCTCACTCCCCCACCGGAATTCATTGCCGAGGGCGGCAGACTGCCGGACGAGCTGGCCGCGGCGGGCGTCGCGCCGGAGGATGTCACCACCGTCTTCCTCACCCACCTCCACGGTGACCATGTCGGCTGGGTCGCCCCGAGCGGCACACCGTTCTTCCCGAACGCGGAGGTGGTGTACGGCGCCGCGGACTGGGATGCGCTGATCGCCCCAGCTTCTGCCGACGATCCGGCCCGCATCGGGATGGAGGCCGCCAAGGCTGCCGGAGTGCTGCGTGCCATCGACGCGACCACCGTCGAGATCGCTCCCGGTGTCACCGCGCTCCGCACTCCCGGGCACACCCCGGGCCACTATGCAGTCCGGGTCGCCTCCGGCGGCGAGGAGGCGCACCTCCTCGGGGACGCCGTGCACCACCCGTTGCAGCTGACCGACGCCGGCATCTCGTTCCTGACGGACATCGACGCCAAGTACGCGCTGCAGACCCGCGAGGAACTGTTCGCACTGGTCGCCGGCACCGACGTCGCCATCGGCATGGCCCATCTTCCCGGCCTGGAATTCCAGCGGATCACCGAGCGCGACGGTCGCACATGGAGCGACGCCTGATCGACCGCCGCCCCACTCGACAAGATCACATGCGTGCGTTTTCATGCTCCCAACGCATCCGGGCACGGCAAACCGAAAGCGTTCGCGCGTCAAGGGCCGCCATCGTTCGCCGGAGAGCCCTCCCGAGGCATATCGCTGGCTTGGTGCCGGAACGTCGCGGCGGGAGTGTCGTCCGGTTTCGGCGACCTCGCCCTGCTGACGGGCAACGTACCGGTCGCCTTCGGCGCGAAGGCGTTCGCCATCGGATTCCAGACTGCCGCTCAGAGATTCATGTTCTTCGGCATCTACTGAGCGACGGCGACTCGACGGGCGTCCAGGGGGACTGTTAGACAGGCAGCCATGAGCACACTTGCCGACCAGACCCGTTGGATGGATGCGACCGATCAGGCGGCCCTGGTCGCGTCGGGCGAGCTGTCACCCAGCGAGTTGCTCGAGGCGGCGATCGAGCGCATCGAACGCATCGACCCGACCCTCAATGCGGTCGTGATCCGCTGGTTCGATCACGCCCGCGAGACCGCCGCCGGCGCCGATCTCCCCGACGGCCCGTTCCGCGGCGTGCCGTTCCTGATCAAGGACCTGTTCGCCGAGTACGCCGGGCAGCGCTTCAGCAACGGCAACGTCGCGTTGAAGGAGGCGCACGTCATCGCCGATGCCGACACGACCCTTGTCGGCCGCCACCGTGCAGCCGGGCTGGTGATCGCCGGCCGCACCAACAGCCCCGAGCTCGGCAGCGTGCCGACCACCGAGCCCGTCGCGTGGGGCGCGACCCACAACCCGTGGGACACGACGCGCACGCCCGGTGGATCCAGCGGCGGTGCGGCCGCAGCGGTCGCGTCGGGGATGGTGCCGTTCGGCCACGCCAGTGACGGCGGCGGATCGATCCGCATCCCCGCGTCTTGTTGCGGCCTCGTCGGGCTCAAGCCGAGTCAGGGTCGCATCAC
>JAVRPF010000296.1:0-4252 GCA_032162385.1 Mycobacterium sp. | reverse complement strand
GCAGGCACGGTGACCATGGACTGATTGTGACGGCCTCAGCGTGGAGTTAGACGGTGAAGCCGAGCGCCCGCAGTTGCTCGCGGCCGTCGTCCGTGATCTTGTCCGGTCCCCACGGCGGGTTCCACACCCAGTTGATCTTGATGTCGGTGACCAGACCGGCACCCACCAGGGCCGTCCGCGACTGGTCCTCGATGACGTCGGTCAGCGGGCAGGCCGCCGAGGTCAGCGTCATGTCGATCAGCGCGATGTCACCGGTCTCGCCCTTCTCGATGTTCAGCCCGTAGACCAACCCGAGATCGACGACGTTGATCCCCAGTTCGGGGTCGACGACATCGCGCATCGCCTCTTCGAGGTCGGCGAACACCTCATCCGGCAAGGCTGTCTCGCTCATCCTGTTCCTCCTTCAAGTCAGATTCTGCGCTCGCCTGGGCCAGTGCGTCTTTGAAAGCCATCCAACCCAGCAGAGCGCACTTCACCCGCGCCGGGTACTTCGCGACCCCGGCGAAGGCGATGCCGTCGCCGATCACGTCCTCGTCACCTTCGACGGTCCCCCGCGACGAGACCATCTCGGAGAACGCGGCGATGGTGGCCAGCGCGTCCTGCACGTTCTCACCGATCACCTGGTCGGTGAGCACGGAGGTGGAGGCCTGGCTGATCGAACAGCCCTGGCCGTCGTACGAGATGTCGGTGACGGTGTCGCCGTCCTCGGACAACGCCACCCGCAACGTGACTTCGTCACCACAGGTCGGGTTGACGTGATGGACCTCGGCGCCGAACGGCTCCCGCAGCCCGCGGTGGTGCGGGTGCTTGTAGTGATCCAGGATGACTTCCTGGTACATCTGCTCCAGCCGCACGGTCAGTCCCGGCCGAAGAACTCGACGGCCCGCTTGACCCCAGCGACCAGCCGGTCGACCTCGTCGAGTGTGTTGTAGACCGCGAACGAGGCCCGTGCGGTGGCGGCGATGCCGAACCTGCGGTGCAACGGCCACGCGCAGTGGTGTCCGACCCGGACCGCAACGCCGTCGTCGTCGAGTACCTGCCCGACGTCGTGCGCGTGAATCCCGTCCACCACGAAGCTCACCGGCGAGCCCCTCAGCTCGAACGACGCGGGCCCGATGACGCGCACGCCCTCGATCGAGCCGAGGCCGGCCAGTGCGGCCGCGACCAGTTCGTCCTCGTGCGCTTCGACGACGTCCATGCCGATATCGGTGAGATACCTTGCGGCGGCGGCCAACCCGACCACCTGCGACGTCATCGGCGTACCCGCCTCGAAGCGCTGCGGCGCGGGCGCATAGGTGGTCTGCTCCATCGTCACGGTCTCGATCATCGAACCGCCGGTGATGAACGGCGGCATCTGGTTCAACAGCTCCCGCCGACCGTAGAGCACTCCGATACCGTTGGGGCCCAGCATCTTGTGTCCGGAGAACGCGGCGAAGTCGACGTCGAGGGCGTGGAAGTCGACCGGTTGGTGCGGTACCGACTGGCAGGCGTCGAGCAGGGTCAGAGCGCCGACGGACTTGGCCCGTGACACCAGTTCGGCGACCGGTGCGATGGCACCCGTCACGTTCGAATGGTGGCTGAACGCGACGACCTTCACCCGCTCGTCCAGTTGCAGCGAGTCCAGATCGATCCGGCCGTCATCGGTGACGCCGTACCAGCGCAGCGTGGCGCCGGTGCGACGGGCGAGCTCCTGCCACGGGATCAGGTTGGCGTGGTGTTCGAGCTCGGTGGTGACGATGACATCGCCGGGTCCGATGGCACGCTCGAAACGGTTGTCGCCCAACGTGTACGACACCAGGTTGATCGACTCAGTGGCGTTCTTGGTGAACACCAGCTCGTCGGTGTCGGCGCCGACGAAGGCAGCGATGTCCGCACGGCCCTGTTCGTAGGCGTCGGTGGACTCCTCCATCAGCTGATGGGCACCGCGGTGCACCGCACCGTTGGACGTCACTAGGAACTCGCGCTCGGCGTCGAGCACTCCGAGCGGTTTCTGCGAGGTGGCCCCGGAATCCAGGTAGGCCAGCTGGTTTCCACCGCGCATCACCCGCGCCAGGATCGGGAAGTCGGCGCGGATCCTCGCCACCTCAGTGGGATCCAACGCCCGTACCGAGGTAGTCATGTCAGGCTCCGGCGGCCGCGGCCTGCGTGAACCGCTCGTAGCCGTTCTCCTCGAGCTCGTCGGCGAGCTCAGGACCGCCGGACTCGATGATCCGGCCGTCGATGAACACGTGCACGAACTGCGGCTGGATGTAGCGCAGGATGCGGGTGTAGTGGGTGATCAACAGGACGCCGCCGTGCTCCGTCTCGGCGTAGCGGTTGACGCCCTCGCTGACGATGCGCAGGGCATCGACGTCCAGACCCGAGTCGGTCTCGTCGAGGATCGCGATCTTCGGCTTGAGCAGGCCGAGTTGCAAGATCTCGTGGCGCTTCTTCTCGCCACCGGAGAACCCCTCGTTGACACTGCGCTCGGAGAAGGCCGGGTCGATGTCGAGGTCCTTCATCGCGGACTTGACCTCTTTGATCCAGTGCCGCAGTTTGGGCGCTTCGCCACGAACCGCGGTGGCGGCCGTGCGCAGGAAGTTCGACATCGAGACGCCTGGCACCTCGATCGGGTACTGCATGGCGAGGAACAGGCCCGCGCGGGCGCGTTCGTCGATGGTCATCGCCAGGACGTCCTCGCCGTCGAGGGTGATCGACCCCGACGTCACGACGTACTTCGGGTGCCCGGCGATCGCGTAGGACAGGGTGGACTTGCCCGAACCGTTTGGCCCCATCACCGCGTGGGTCTCCCCCGACTTCACCGTGAGGTTTACGCCCTTGAGGATGGGGATGTCCCCCTCGTCGGTCGACGTGACGGAGACGTGCAGGTCCTTGATTTCAAGTGTGGTCATGACTAGTTGATTCTCGATTCGGTGATGGCCAGTTCGTGTTCGATTGCGTCGGTGAGGCGGTCGCGGATCTCGGGCACCGCGATCTTGGCGATGATCTCGCCGAAGAAGCCGCGCACCACCAACCGGCGGGCCTGGTCTTCCGGGATGCCGCGGGCCCGTAGGTAGAACAGCTGCTCGTCGTCGAAACGTCCGGTGGCGCTGGCATGTCCGGCGCCGCGGATCTCGCCCGTCTCGATCTCGAGGTTGGGCACCGAGTCTGCCCGCGCGCCGTCGGTGAGTACCAGGTTGCGGTTCACCTCGAAGGTGTCGGTGCCGGTGGCCGCGGCGCGGATCAGCACGTCGCCGATCCACACCGTGTGGGCATCCGGCCGCTTGGAGTCCGGGTCGCCTTGCAGCGCACCCTTGTAGAGCACGTTGGAGCGACAGTTGGGCTGACCGTGGTCGACCAGCAGCCGCGACTCGAAGTGCTGTCCGTCGTCGGCGAAGTACAGGCCGAGCAGTTCGACGTCGCCACCCTGCGCCTCGAACCGCGTCCTGGCGGTCAGCCGCACCACGTCACCGCCGAGGGTGACCGCGACGTGCCTGAGCACCGCGTCCTTGCCCAGCGTCGCGTGGTGGGTACCGACGTAGACGGCATCGTCGGCCCAGTCGGCGATCGACACCACGGTCAGCCGCGCCGCGTCGGCGACGATGAACTCGACGTTGTCCGCGTAGGTTCCGCTGCCGCGCTGGTCGATGACGACGACGACTTCGGCGAGCTCGTCGACCCGGATCTGGAGGTGGCCGTATGCCGTCGCGCCCTCGCCGGGACCGGTCACGGTGATCTCGACCGGCTGCTCGGGCGTGGCGGCCCGCGTCACGGTGACGATGGTCGCCTGGTTGAACGACGAGAATGCCTGCGCCGCAACCCGATCAGCGGGAACACCCGCCTGGCCGAGCCGCTCATCACCGCGACGCACGGATTCCACCGTCACCCCGGTCCGGTCACTTACCTCGATGAGCGCGCTCCCGGTCGCGGGCGCGGATCCGTCGTGCAGGCCGCGCAGTCGCTTGAGCGGGGTGAACCGCCACAGTTCGTCGCGTCCGCCGGGCACCTCGAAGGCGTCGACGTCGAACGAGGTGAACAGTTCGCCCTTGTTGCGGCCCTCCAGCGACTCCGTCAGATTCTGCGCCCCGCCTAATCCCGTCGCTTCGCTCGCCTCAGTCACTATCCGACCGCACCTTCCATCTGCAGTTCGATGAGCCGGTTCAGTTCAAGCGCATACTCCATCGGGAGTTCCTTGGCGATCGGCTCGACGAAGCCGCGCACCACCATGGCCATCGCCTCGTCCTCGGTCATGCCGCGGCTCATCAGATAGAAC
>JAVRPF010000295.1:0-6955 GCA_032162385.1 Mycobacterium sp. | reverse complement strand
TGCCGCGCGACGACCTCGTGCAGCCACACCAGGTCCTCGGGTTCGAGCCGCTGCAGTTCGACCATCTCGGTGTTGACCGTGGCCGGGTCGATGCCGAGCACGAACGCGATGCCACCCGACATGCCGGCGGCCATGTTGCGGCCCGTCTTACCGAGCACCACGACGCGCCCGCCGGTCATGTACTCACAGGCGTGGTCGCCGACGCCCTCGACGACGGCCAGCGCGCCGGAGTTGCGGGCACAGAACCGTTCGCCCACTCGCCCGCGCAGGAACACCTCGCCTGCGGTGGCCCCGAACACCAGGGTGTTGCCCGCGATCACGTTGTCCTCGGGCAGGAACAGCACGTCGTCCTCGGGCCTGACGATCACCCGCCCTCCCGAAAGTCCCTTGCCGACATAGTCATTGGCGTCGCCGATCAGTTCCAGCGTGATGCCTGGCGGCAGGAACGCGCCGATCGACTGACCCGCCGATCCCGTCAGCGTGACGTGGATGGTGTCGTCGAGCAGTCCCTGACCCCCGTACCTGCGGGTGACCTCCGAGCCGAGCAACGTACCGACGGTGCGGTTGACGTTGCGTACCGGCAGTTCCAGCCGCACCGGGCGGGCATCCTCGAGGGCGCCCTCGGCCAGCGCGATGATGGTCTGGTCGAGCGCGTGCTCCAGGGCGTGATCCTGGTCACGCAGCCGGCGCCGCTGGGTCAGCTGCGCGCCGTGCGCGTCCCTGGGAATCGCGAAGATGGGCGTCAGGTCCAGCCCCCGGCTCTTCCAATGGGCGATGCCCGGCGCGGTGTCGAGCACGTCGACGTGGCCGACCGCCTCATCAACGCTGCGGAAGCCCAACTCCGCCAGGTACTTCCGTACGTCCTCGGCAATGAATCGGAAGAAGTTCTCCACGAACTCGGGCTTGCCGTTGAATCGAGCACGTAGCTCGGGGTTCTGCGTCGCCACACCGACCGGACAGGTGTCGAGGTGACACACCCGCATCATGATGCAGCCAGCCACCACCAACGGAGCCGTCGCGAAGCCGTACTCCTCGGCACCGAGTAACGCCGCGACGATGACGTCGCGTGCCGTGCGCATGCCGCCGTCACACTGCACGGTGATCCGATCGCGAAGACCGTTGAGCACCAACGTCTGCTGGGTGTCGGCGAGACCGATCTCCCACGGTGCGCCTGCGTGCTTCAACGACGTCAACGGCGCCGCACCCGTGCCACCGTCGTAGCCCGAGATCAGCACCACGTCGGCGTGCGCCTTGGACACGCCCGCCGCAACGGTCCCAACCCCGACGGAGCTGACCAGCTTGACGTGGATGCGCGCCTGCGAGTTGGCGTTCTTGAGGTCGTGGATCAGCTGCGCCAAGTCCTCGATGGAGTAGATGTCGTGGTGCGGCGGAGGCGAGATCAACCCGACCCCCGGGGTGGAGTGCCGCGTCTTGGCGATGTTCGGATATACCTTGTACCCCGGCAATTGGCCGCCCTCGCCCGGCTTGGCGCCCTGGGCCATCTTGATCTGGATGTCGGTGGCGTTGACCAGGTAGTCGCTGGTGACGCCGAACCGTCCCGACGCCACCTGCTTGACCGCGCTACGTCGGCGCGGGTCGTAGAGCCGGTCTACGTCTTCACCGCCCTCCCCCGAGTTCGAGCGGCCGCCGAGCTTGTTCATGGCGATCGCCATGGTCTCGTGCGCCTCGGCGGAGATGGAGCCGTAGCTCATTGCGCCGGTGTTGAACCGGGTGAGGATGGCCTCGACCGGTTCCACCTCCGCCAGCGGCACGGGCGGGCGCACACCGGTCTTCAGTTCGAACAGCCCGCGCAATGCCCCGCCGTCACGAGTCAGCCGGTTCACCTCGTCGGAATACTCCTGAAAGACTTCGTGCCGGCCGGTACGCGTCGAATGCTGCAGCAGGAAGACCACTTCCGGGGTGAACAGGTGAAGCTCGCCCTCCCGCCGGAAGGCGTACTCGCCACCCACCTCGAGCCTGCGGTGCACGCGCTCGGTAGGGTTCTCCGGGTAGGCGCGGCGGTGCCGCAGCTTGACCTCCTCGGCGAGCACGTCGAGGCCGACGCCGCCGAGTTGGGTTGGCGTGCCTGCAAAGTACTCGTCGACGACGTCGCGGTCGATCCCGATGGCCTCGAATGCCTGGGCACCGGTGTAGGAGGCGACGGTCGAGATGCCCATCTTGCTCATCACCTTCATCACGCCCTTGCCGAGCGCCTTCAGGTAGTTGCGCACTGCCGCGGACGGCTCGATGCCGGTCAGCTCACCCTCACGGACCAGGTCCTCGATGGACTCGAAGGCCAAATAAGGGTTCACGGCGGCGGCGCCGAAGCCGATCAGCATCGCGATGTGGTGTACCTCGCGCGCATCACCGCTCTCCACCACCAGCGCGACGGTGGTGCGCTCCTTGGTGCGGACCAGGTGGTGGTGCACCGCCGACACCGCCAGTAGCGACGGAATCGGTGCCTTGGTGTGGTCGGAGTCCCGGTCGGAGATGACCAGTGTCCTGGCGCCTTTCGCGATCGCCTCGCACGCCCGGCTACGAAGGTCGTCGAGCGCGTCGGCCAGTCCCTCGCCGCCGCGTTCGACGTCGTAGAGCGCCCGCAGCACCGTCGTCTTGAGCCCGGGTTGTTCGCCGTCGTCGTTGATGTGGACGATCTTGTTCAGCTCGTCGTTGTCGAGCACCGGCCAGGCCAGCACGATCTGGCGGCAGGACGCGGCGGACGGTTCGAGCAGGTTGTGCTCCGGCCCCATCACCCGGGCCATGGACGTCACGACCGCTTCGCGGATGGCGTCCAGGGGTGGGTTGGTGACCTGCGCGAAGAGCTCGACGAAGTAGTCGTAGAGCAGTCGCGACCGTTGCGAGAGCACCGCCGTCGGGGTGTCGGTTCCCATGGAGCCCAACGGCTCCGCGCCCGAGGCGGCCATGGGGGTGAGCAGGATGCGGAGCTCCTCCTCGGTGTAGCCGAAGGAGATCTGCCTGCGCACCACCGATTCGTGGTTGGGCTGCACCCGCACCCGGTCGGGCAGCGTCTTGAGATCGAGCAGGCCCGAATGCAGCCATTCGTCGTAGGGCTCGGCCGCTGCCAGCTCGTCCTTGATCTCGTCGTCGGGCACGATCCGGCCCGCGGCGGTGTCGATGAGGAACATCTTTCCCGGCTCCAGCCGGCCCTTCGCCACGATCTCGGCTGAGGGCACGTCCAGCACGCCGCTCTCGCTGGCGAGGATGATCCGGTCGTCGATGGTGCGCCACCAGCGGCCGGGCCGTAATCCGTTGCGGTCCAGGACGGCTCCGACGACGGTGCCGTCGGTGAAGGTGACGCACGCCGGCCCGTCCCACGGCTCCATCAGCGAGGCGTGAAACTGCCAGAACGCCCGGCGCGCCTGCTCCATCGTGGAGTTGTTCTCCCACGCCTCGGGAATCATCATCAGCACCGCGTGCGGCAGGCTCCGACCGCCGAGGTGCAGAAGTTCGAGCACCTGGTCGAAGGACGTGGAGTCCGACGACCCCGGCGTACAGACCGGTGACAGCCGGCTCAGGTCACCCGGGATGCGAGCGCTGGCCAGCATCGCCTCGCGCGCGTGCATCCGGTTGCGGTTGCCGCGCACGGTGTTGATCTCGCCGTTGTGCGCGACGAAGCGGAACGGGTGGGCCAACGGCCACGACGGAAAGGTGTTGGTCGAGAAGCGGCTATGCACGATCGCGATGGCGCTCTTGCACCGTTCGTCACGAAGATCCGGGAAGAACCGCGGCAGCTGCATCGTCGTGAGCATGCCCTTGTAGGCCATGGTCCGGCTGGACAGCGACGGGAAGTACACCTGCAATTCTTCTGGGCCCGCCTCCGCGCGCTTCCGCAGCGGGTATACCCGGCGATCGAGGTCGATGCCTGCGGGCCGGTGGCCGTTGCATTCCGGTGCGGCGACGAACAATTGGGTCATATGCGGCATGCAGCCAAGCGCGGTCATCCCGATCTCGGCCCCGTCGGGATCGACGGGAAGGTCACGCCAGCCGAGCACTTCAAGACCCTCTTCGGCAGCGATCGTCTCAACGCCCGCACGGGCCGCGGCGCGGCTAACGGGATCGCTTGGGAGGAAGCAGATTCCGGCCGCAAAGGTGTTCTCGCCGTCGGGCGTCGGTTGCGGCAGGTCGAAGTCGACGACGTCGCGCAGCAGTTCGACGGGAAGCTGCAGCAGAATGCCTGCGCCGTCACCGCTGTTGGGTTCGGCGCCCGCCGCGCCGCGATGTTCGAGGTGCTCCAGCGCCGTCAGTCCGTCGGCAACGATGGCGTGCGAACGGCGGCCCTGGATGTCGGTGATCATGGCGACGCCGCACGAGTCTGACTCGTGCTCGGGGTCATACAGACCCTGCGCATCTGGCAATGCCGAAAACAGCACTGGGTGTACCTCCGCAGTCCGGAAACGATCTTTCCGGGACTACACCGGCCCGATTTGCGAGTGTATCAGCGGAGGTGCTGGTCTACCCCTCGATAAAGGTCGGGACCAGTGGGAACCCGGGCCAGTTGCGCACCACCGTCCAGGCGATCGCGGCGACGAAGATCGTCACCATCGCGGGCACCGGCATCAGGCGTTGGCCACGTCTCCACCGCACCAGAAGCCAGACCGTCAACAGCGGTAGTCCGACAAGCAGGAACGCGTTGTCGACCACCGCGGCACCGACATCGCCGTGCAGCAGATCGTGCGTCATGCGAAGACCGCCACACGCCGGGCAATTCCAGCCCGTCAGCAACTTGAAGGGACACCCGGGAAAAAGGAATCCCGGCCGGTGTGGATCGCTTAACCCCACGTATGCGAGCCCGCCCCCTAGCACCGCACCCGTGCCGAGTACGCCATAAAGCCGTCCCCTGCCGCGGGTGGTAACGCTAGGTTCCATCGCGGAGCGGACGCCCCTGGGGATCCCGCACCTTGTCGGTCAGGATGAGCACGGCGTCGATGATGCCCCAGATGACCGCCCCGATGCCGCACGTGACGAGACCGACCAGTAGTTGGGCGATGCCAAGGCCGGTGTAGCCGAGGTAGATGCGTCCGATGCCCGCCAGGCCGAACAATCCGAGCAGCTGAAGCAGGCCCGCGACCACCTTGGACTTCTCCGACAGCGGTTCCCCGGTGAGGGGATGGCGACCGTATGGCGCCGACGGGTCGTAGTACGCCGCTGGGGGCGGCGGATACTGGGGTAGGAACGGGAGCGGGTATCCCGGTGGCGGCGGCGGAGGCGCAGACGGCGTCCAGTCCTCCCCGCCGCCGAACTGCGGTTCCGTCATGGCGTTCAGCATGCCAGAACCGTCGGCTCGTCAGAAGGGCGGAGGTTCTCCGTCCCCGGCATTCCGCTGCGCCGTGCGCAACCTTTCGAGGGCGAGGGGTTCCCTTTCGAGGACGAGACGTTCCGCATTTCGCTGACGTTCGGAGGCGAGTCGGCTGGCGGTGTCTTCGGCCCTCGGTCGCTGCCGCTTCGGCATCATCACGTTGCGCATCGGATGGGGGTCCGGAGGCATGATGATCACCGGGTCACCCGTCGGCGTAGACAGCACTGCGAAGTAGAGGCTGCCGCCAGGTTTGGTGGCGTAGCCGTGCCCGGTCGGCGACGTCCAGATGACGGTGCCGTCGCCGAGTTGGCGGTCGCTCCAACCGTTCGCCCCGACGTAGAACGTCTTGAGCAGGTGGTGTCCACGGCATTCGCATTTGAGGTTGGACGGGTGAGTCAGTCCGCCGTCCCGGCCATACGGGATCGTGTGATCGATGTCGCACTGCGCCGCGGGGCAATCACATCCCGGGAAGCGGCAGAACAGGTCGCGCAGGCGGACGAATTCGGCCAGTGCCCGAGACGGTCGGTACCCGTTTTCAGCGGGCACGTCGGTGGGGATCACGACGGGCTTGATGCGGGCGCGCTTCTTCAGTTCTCGCACCGACTCCGCAGCGATCGGCCCGACCCAGTGACGTAACCGGGTGCAGCGTGGTCGCCGTGGACGGTCGACGACTCGGCCAGGACGTGAATGACGACGTCGCGGGCCGGCGCGAGGGGCTCGCCACTGCAATCCTCGGCACCGTACGTGCAGGCCATCCGTTGCTGTCGTTCAGCGAGTGCAATGACGGCGTCAGCGCGGAGTTGGGCCTTCGTGCGGGGGTCGTTGGGGCACACGGTGGCGGCCAGCTGGTTCAGCCTGTCATCGAAGACGATGGCGTCCTGGACGTGGAGATTGCCCCAGATGCCCGCCATTCCCCTGCTCGACGCGCGGATATCGAGATACCGATCGTCAGTGGGCTTGCGCGGCTCCCGCACGCCTTCGGGATCGAAACGTCCAACCCACGAGTCGATGTATTCCGCGATCTTCCTTCTGGAGTACTTGGTCCACTGCGGCGAGCGTTCCGCAAGCACGGCGTCGACCTTTGCGATCTGCGCCAGATCCTCGATCAGCTCGGTGCGATGGACGATCGCCGACACCATCGCCGGATCGATGTCTCCCTTGGCGAAAACCGTCGCGACCTTCGGAAGCCGGTCACGAAGCGCCTCTCCAAGCCGGATGAGACCCCTTGCGCGCGTCGACGTGATCTCGACGGCCGCTGCGATCTCGGCAGCGAACGCCTCCATCGTGTCCATCAGGAAGAACTCGCACTCTGTGTCCGCCTCCCGCTTTCGGCGGTCCCACAACTCGCCGATGGCGCTCAGCCGACGGGCTTGGATCGCCGAGTCGAGCTTGGACGTCGCCAGAATGGCGTCGACCAACTGCACGTCACCGAGTGCGGTGATTGCGGAGGTCTCGGGAAGCTCGATATCGAACACATATTCGATTGTCGTCCTGTTGGGTGGTGGTGAACAGGCGCGTTGACTCGTCTTAAATGCGCGCGAAACGCCTCTTCGTTGCCTCATCGAAAATGCGCGCGTACGTCCATTGGATGGGGTTGACGTTGGCCGAACGCAGGGCAATCACCGAGACGACCGCGAC
>JAVRPF010000294.1:0-2606 GCA_032162385.1 Mycobacterium sp. | reverse complement strand
ATCGATGGAATCGAGAACGACGACATCCTGGCCATCAGGCCAGAATCACCAACATCACTTGCTGCGCACAATCTCTCGAACATCGGCGGATCCTGTCATGGCGGCGAGTTCGCGCTGGACGACGGCACCGTCATCCCGGGCTGGCTCGACTATCGCACCGACGTCCCCGGTCTCTACCTGACGGGCTCGACGTCGCACCCCGGTGGTTCGGTGTCGGGGCGCCCAGGACGTAACACGGCCCGCACCGTGCTGGCCGATCTCGGGCTGACGCCGACCATGTCCAGCCCCTGAACGCTCAGGCGACGGTCAGCCGCACGACGTGCAGGCCGTGATTCTTGTCGGAGAAGTAGATGTTGGCGCGCGCGTCGACCAAAACGTCCTCGGACTGCGTGACCAAGGTCTTGGGCAGCGGTCCGCGGCGTTCGACGGGGTCGTCCGGGAGGTACCAGGCGATCTCGCGCGGCAGATAGGCGTCACTGATGTCGTAGACCCGCAGCCCGGCGTTGAACCACGTCATGAACATCAGGTTGTCGTCGGCGAACAGCTCAGAGCCTTGGGGATGGTGCTGATTGTGCGGGCCGAAGCGCCCGCCACGTGTGCTGAAGTTCGGATACCCCGCCGCCTCCGCCGGCCGTGGTATCGGCAGCAGCGACATCAGGCGGGGGTTGTGCTCGTCACTCACGTCGACGATGCCGGCGAAGTTGTACGGCTCCTGCTGGCGCTCCGCGATCGCCTCGGTGTTGACCAGCAACAGGTTTCGTGACGGTAGCGGGATCGCGGTGTGCAACGCGATCATGCTGGAGAAGGCGGCGCCGATCTCCAGTCGCGAGACGAGCGTCGGTCGCTCGATGTCCGAGATGTCGAGGATGACGAGCCCGGCGGCCCCGTAGCTGAGGTAGGCGCGATCACCCAGGACGTACGGCGGTCCATGTAGGGAGATGCGTCGAGGTGGGGTCTTTCCGGAGGCGACGTACTGCTCGGGAAGGAACCACATCGCCACCTCCTTGGGACTGCCGGGGTCGGCGATGTCGAGGATGACGTAGATGTTGCCCTCAAACCCGCGGCGACTGGCCGTCACATGCACATAGCGACCACCGGTGAAGTGGTTGCGGTGCACGCCGTGCTCACCGGTGTGCCACTCACTGATGAGACTCGGGGCCGCCGGATCACTGACGTCGAAGAGGCGGATGCCTTCGGCGGAGTTGAGTGCGGGATCGCCTCCCCAGGCCGGCGGGCGGTGCTCCATGCCCTGGACCAGGACACCGTCCGCGACCTGAACCTGCCAGGTCGCGGCATGATCGGGTCCCTCGATCGCGCCGACGAGGCGCGGGTCGGCGGGGTCGGTCACGTCGAAGATCGACAGCCGCGGTTCCCAGAAGTGGGTCGCGTAGAGGTACCAGCGCTCGTCGACGACCTGCATGGCCAGCTTGAAGACGGGCTTGCCGCCGACGTCGTGGTAGCCGACGAGCTCGACACCGTCGGCGGTGAAGCCGGGCGCCGTGCCACCGCCATCGCTCATGAAGCCGCTGCCGCCATGAGATCGGCCAGCTCGGGCAGCGGCTCGAGGCAGAAGACACCTCCGGTGCCGCGATCGGTGACCCAGATCAGGCCGTGCTCGTCGACGAAGAGGTCGTTGGACTGCGGCACGGGCGACCCGGTCGGTGCCTCGCTGACCCAGTGCGCGACCTCTCGCGGATTCTGCCGGTCCGAAACGTCGTAGACCCGTACCCCGGCGCTGAAGTAGGTCGCGAACACCAGCCGGTTGCTGCGGTACGAGCCGGTTCGGTTCTCGTGCAGATTGTGGGGCCCGAACCGTTGCGGAAGCTCGTCGAATGATGCGGCAGGCGAGGGCAACGGTTGCAGGTATCGAGGTGCTGCCGGGTCCGCGATGTCGATCAGGTGAATCCGTCGCTCCTCGCCGTGGGGGCCGTCGTGTTGTTGCTCGTCGGTGACGACGAGCAGTCCGCGACCTGCCAGGGGCATACACGTGTGGGTGGCTCCACCTCCCCACCGCAGGCGCGACACCTCGCGGGGGGTCGTCGGATCGGACGTGTCGAGCACGACCAGATTCGCATCGTCGTAGCCCAAGTAGGTGTGCACACCCTCGCGCAGACCGTGGTGCGCCGCCACCCGATGGCCGTCGGGCCAGTCGGTGGTCTCGCCCCCGGCGCTCCGCTGTCCCGGCCACCACCAGCGCCCGGCAAGCACCGGTCGCTCGGGGTCGATCAAGTCGACCGTCATCCAAATCCGGTCGGTGAAACCCGTTGGTGCTCCCGACATGTGGGCGTAGCGCCCGCCCTCCCAGACGATGCGGTGAACGCCCTTGCCGCCGGATTCGAAGAACCCGATCTGCTTCGGCTCGAACGGATCGTCGAGCCGGTAGATCGCGACACCGGCCGAATGCGGCCCCAACGGCGTCTTCGGACGGTACGGGAATCGCTCGTGGTTGACGAGCAGGAGCCCATCTGCGACCTGAACCTTGTGGGTGTGGGTGTTGGCAGGCGCGTCCCACTGCGTCACCAGTTCGGGACGATCCGGAGCGGATACGTCGAGGATCGACGTGCCCGCTCCGGTTGTCCCCGCGTGTCCGACGTACAGCGTGTCGC
>JAVRPF010000293.1:0-2565 GCA_032162385.1 Mycobacterium sp. | reverse complement strand
GATCCGTAGCCGGTGGTGCCCGAACTACCGCATCCTGCGACGACGAGGGCGATCACGCCCAGCGCCGCCACGATCACACTGATTTTCGACATCGCGTTCCCCATTCGTTTGGTGGTCTGCGATGGACACGATGGCCGAGGTGATTCGGTTCAGTGCCTCGTGACGATTACAGCGTCGCGGTGAACGGGCCGGAGGTCTGGCAGATGGACCGCGGCGGGTTGCCGGTCGACGCACATCCCCGGCCCGTCGCGGTGTACGTGGCGCCGGCCCGGTACGGCGCGTAGTACACCTGGGCCGTTCCTGGCCCCTCGGTCGAGTCGCACAGCTCGGTCGACTGGCTGCCCTGCATCTGTACGCACGCGACGGACAACGTGGGCTCGGCGGCGACCACGCATCCGGCCGGATCGACCGTCGCAGTCACCATGTCGCGGCCCGCGATCTGCACGACGTGCGGCGGGGACAGCGTGAAGGCGCACGGTGGAGCACCCGTCTCGGCGTGGGCCGACACGGTGGCGGGCATCCACACCACGCCGAGCACCGTGACGGTGCAGGCAAACAGGATGCGTCGAACCATCAACGGATGGTATGTCACCTCAGGACCCGCTCGTCGACGATGAACAGGACCAGCGTGACGGCCAGGATGCCCGCAGCCAGCCAGATCGCGTGTGCGCCCCAGGCACGGCTGGCGAAGGCGCCGATCAACGCTCCCCCGGGCGAAGGCGAGGATGACCGTGCCATAGATGCCACATGCGCGACGCGACGCGGCCTGCTTCTCGACAGAATGGGCCATACGTGGCCATCGCCGCCGCCAGTTCGCGCGCTGGACGTTGGCGAACACACGCCGCGGACGAAGAAGGTGTGCGCGTCCATGAATCCGTTGGTCAGCGTCAGCAGCAGCGCAAACCACAGCGTCCTGGCCCGTTCGGTGTCGGCGGGGCCGATCGGCGCATCGCCCATCCGGACAACCCATCGACGTCGCCCTACAGCGCTCCCAACGCGCTGAGCATGCCCGCGGCCGACCTGGGCCACGGGAACTCCTCGGCGCGGCGGCGCGCGCTGCTCCTGCGCAGGCGTTCCGGCCTGCCGATGATCGACGTCACGGCGTGGGCGATGGCCAGTGGGTCGTTGTCGGCCGCGGCTCCGCTGTCGCTGGTGAGGATCTCGGCCAGTGCCGACGTGTTCGACACGACGGCGGGGGTGCCGCAGGCCAATGCCTCCAGCGCGGCCAGCCCGAAGGTTTCGTGCGGTCCGGGTGCCAGGGCGACGTCGGCGGACGCGAGGATGCCCGCCACGGTGTCCCGACACCCGACGTATCCGGTGAAGTCGACCGGCAGGCGCGCGGCCTGCCGCTCCAGCCGGGCTCGTAGCGGTCCCTCGCCGACGATCACCAGGCGCGCGTCCATCCCGGAATCACGAAGCGCGGCAACGGCATCGATGCTGCGATGGGCATGCTTCTCGACCGACAGCCTGCCGCAGTGCACCAGCAATGTCTGTTCCGGATGTGCCCACTGACGCCGCATCTGCTCGCAGCGGTGTCGCGGATGGAACTGTTCGAGGTCGACGCCCAGAGGGACGGTGACCGCGTTGTCGGCGTCGATGCGGTCGAACTCCTCGCGGGCGAATGCCGTGGTGCACACCACCGCGTCGTAGTTGGCGGCGGTTCGGCGGTTCGCCACGTCGGCGGCGGCACGCGCCAGCCGGCACGGAAGCAGTTGTCCCAGCAGGCGATCGAGCCGCTCGTGGGAGATCATCACGGTGCCCACGTCGTGCTGGCGGCCCCACGGACCCAGCGACCGGAGGGTGAGCCGGTCCGATACCTCCAGCGCGTCGGGCTCCAGCCGTTCGAGCAGTGCGGTGACCCGGCCCGGAAGCACCGCCCGGTATCCGCCGGTGAACGGAATCAATCTGGCGGGCAGCGAGATTCGCCTGACCCCGGACGGCAGGCGCTGAGCTTCGGCCCGGGCGCCGGGAACCAACAGGTACACCTCGTGTCCGGCAGCGCAGTACTCCGCCCCGAGGCGGTCCACCGCGGTCCGCAGTCCTCCCGAGCGCGGGCCGTAGAAGTTCGCAACCTGAACAACCCGCATACCTGCATCAGAGCGGTGGCGCATGTGCGGTCACGAACGGTGGGTGAACGGTCGCCTGAACGGGTGGTGAATACCGGCCACCGCCGGTACCGCGTGGTCGACTCCGCCGAGATCCGCTGGCCGTTGAGATCGCGCTGAGGCTGTGCAATCCGGAGTTCACGACCGTGCGCGCAATATGAACGCGGCGCGGGCCGAGGGCGACGTGCTGGTGACGCGGTACGCGTCAGCCGACGTACTTGGTGAACCAGTCCTGCACCCGCCGCCAGGCGTCGGCGGCGGCCGTCGGGGCGTAGCGCTCCCCGGTGTCGTTGAAGAAGGCGTGGTCGGCGTCGGGTTCGACGACCAGTTCGTTGACCAGCCCGGCCTTGTCGAGCGCCTGCTGCGCGGCGTCCTTGGTGGCGGTGACGCGGGCGTCCTTGGCGCCGTAGAACCCGAGCACGGCGACGTCCTTGGAGCCGCCGAAGTCGGCGCCGTCCGG
>JAVRPF010000292.1:0-3373 GCA_032162385.1 Mycobacterium sp. | reverse complement strand
TTCATGGGGTCGGCGTATCTGTTGAACGGGCTGTTCTTTTCGTTGCCGTGGTTCTACCGGTCGGGCTACGACGTGCTGCTGTACACGATGCCGTTCCATGGCAGGCGCGCCGAAAGGTTTTCGCCCTTCAGCGGTTACGGCTACTTCGCGGACGGTTTCGCCGGGTTCTCCGAGACGATGGCCCAGGCGGTGCACGACTTTCGTTCGGTGCTGGACTATCTCGAGTACACCGGGGTGGACCGGATCGCGTTGACCGGCATGTCGCTTGGCGGCTACACCTCGGCGTTGATCGCTGGCGTGGACGACCGCGTGCAGGCCGTGATCCCGAACGTTCCTGTGGTCACCCCGGAATCGGCGTTCGACGACTGGTTTCCGGCCAACCTGCTCGTCAGGCTCGGCAACCGCGTCACGGGCACCGATCGCGAGTTGTCCACAGCGGCGTCGATGTACCACTCACCGCTGAACTACGCGCCGTTGGTGCCCAAGGACCGTCGCCTCATCATCACCGGACTGGGCGATCGGCTGGCTCCGCCCGAACAGGCCGAACTGCTGTGGGAGCACTGGGATCGGTGTGCGCTGCACTGGTTCCCTGGCAATCACATCCTGCACATCAGCCAGCCGGATTACCTGCGCCGCATGACCCGCTTCATGGGCGGGTTCATGTTCTCCTGACCGCGCCGCGCGCGGATCACAATCCCAGTCGCCCCAGCAGGCCGCCCTGGCGCTGATCGCCGTCGGGCGGACGCTGGTTGGGAAACGCAGGCCGCGGTTCGGGGCTGACGCTGTTCGGTGACCGCAGGCGCGGTGTCGGCGCCTGCCGGGTATCGGGCCGGGCGGACGGCGACGGTGACGCGAGCACTGGTACCGGCGCCGGTGGCAACGGTGGGCGCGTTTGCCGTGCCGCCGAATTCGAAATGCGGTCCAGGTTTCCTACGTGGTGTGCGAGCACACCTCGGCGAGCCGATCGCCAAGCCGTTCGTCGACGGGTATGCGGTAGGCGGCCAGTGGGCCTGCCGGATCCTGGTCGTCGCGCGCTGGCCCTAATCCTGGTCACTTCCTAGTGGCGCTGACCAGGTTCAATGAGCTGATCATGGGGCCCGCGTCACTGTCTGCGGCGGGGATTGGACGGCCGACCCGTCGTAGGTAGTGGGAGAGTGGCGTCGTGACCGCCGCCCAGCCGCGCGACGAGAAGTAGGACTCAGCGGGTGCGTGCTGCTCGTTGTAGACGAGCGTGAAGAAGGTGTTTTCGTAGCCTGCTGCCCGTTCCTCGTCCCGCTTGGCCTCAAACGCCGCCTGCGGCATCGGCGTCGACTCCTCGACCGCCAACCAGCTCCCCGAACTGGCCAATGCGTCGATCCCGTTGAACAGTTGTTGTTGCGCGGCCGCCGGCAGGTAGATCAGCAGCCCCTCGACGATCCAGGCCGACGGCTTCGACGAGTCGAAACCGTGGTCCCTCAAGGCCTTCGACCAGTCCTCGCGCAGGTCGATCGGGATCTCGCGACGCTCGGCCGTCGGCGCGCCGCCGTGCTTGGCGAGCACCTCGCGCTTGAATTCGAGAACCCGCGGCTGGTCCAGTTCGAAGACGACGGTTCCGTCGCGCCATGGCAGCCGATAGGCGCGCGAGTCCAACCCGGCGGCCAGCAGGACGATCTGCCGGACCCCGGCGTCGGCGACCTGGTTGAAGTAGGCGTCGAAGTACTTGGTCCGTGCGGCCTGAAAGTTCACGAAGAACTCGCCGAAGTCGGACCGCAGCCGCGAGTAGGCCGGTCCGTCGTCCTCGACGCCGTCCAGCACGTCGGCCCACTGCCCGCCGACCGCGCGGCAGAAGAGCTCGGCGTACGGATCCACGGCCAGAGGGTCCGGTTTCTTTGCTTCCAAAGCCCTTGCCGCTGCTACGAATAACGCGGTGGAGCCTACGCTGGTGGTGATGTCCCAGGTGTCATTGTCAGTGCGCATTGGCGCGAGCGTACGCGCAGAAACTTACACCGTTCTGCAAGCAAACTGCCAAGACGGCGACGTGACCGACCGTCGAGTTCGCTACGCGAGGAGCGGCGACGCGCACCTCGCCTACCGGATATTCGGCGACGCCGGCCCGACCATGGTGTGGGTGCCGGGCTGGGTCATCAGCAATGTCGACACCTACGACGACCCCAACAGCCCGTACGCCCCGCTCATCGAGTCGATAGAACGGGTGGACGATCTGCGCGCCGTCCTGGACTCAGTCGACGTCGACCGGCCAACCTTCGTCGGATCCGGCGAAGGCGGATCGATCTGCATCCTGTTTGCCGCCACCCACCCGGAGCGCATCTCGACGACATCGAAAACAGCTGGGGCAACGGGGCGTTGGTGGACCTGTTCTACGGATCGACGTCGCACCATCCCGGGGTGAAAGAGATGTTCGGTAAGTTTCAGCGTTCCATCTCCAGTCCGATGCTGGCACGGTTCTGATGGCAGGCGCTCGTCGAGGTCGACGTGCGAGACGTGTCGGCGCGGTGCGCGCGCCGACACTGGTTCTTGCGCGGCCGGGGGACGCCGTCCGGGACCTATCTGCTGGCTCCGGACTGATATTCGAGAGCGTTGGGCCCCGACACCCTCAAGGGCATTGCCGAACCAGTAGACGTGTGTACCGCGTCCAGGCCGACTAAACCAGCGGGCGTCCAGTCCGGATCCGCCGGTCGAGATCGGTGAGCAGCACGTTGAACGGGAACTGCCGGACGAAGCGCGGCATCAGGTGGTTGACGGTGCGCAGCACGGCCATCAGGCGGTCGAATCGGCGCTGCCGCCGCGCGTCCCAGGGCAGGCGCATCTCGTCGCGGAACCTCTGCGGCAGGAACCCCGTCGTGATCAGGAGGGCGAAGCCGTCCGACCACCGTTGCAGGGGCCCGGGCAACTTCACGCCGGGGACCCGGCTCGCCGCGATCGGGTACAGGTACTCGCGCACGGTGTCGTCGATGTGGACCCCGTCCAGCGAGTCCTGCCAGTAGCGGTCGAACGCGGCCCGGTCGGGGGGCCACATCTCCGCGGGCACCTGCAGCGTGGTGCCCAGTGACATGCCCTCGGCGTAGTGCCGGTCGGCGGTCTCGTCGTCCATCTCGCCGATGAAGACCCGGTAGACGTCGACTGCGCCCTTGTACAGGCACGCCGCGACCCACATCTGGAGGTCCTTGTCGAAGGCGTTGTACTTCACCGGGCTCTCGTCGGTCGAGTACACCTGCGCGTGCGCTCCGTTGACCGCCCGGCGGACGGCCGCCTTCTGGGCGTCGCTGCCCTTGGTGGCCACGGCCAGGTAGGTGAACGTGGTGCGCGCCCGCTTGATCGGGTGCCGGTCGACCCGGCCGCTCTCCACCCGACTCTCCAGGACGCCATAGCCGAC
>JAVRPF010000291.1:0-4296 GCA_032162385.1 Mycobacterium sp. | reverse complement strand
AGGATCACGAAGAACTGCAGAACTTCGTTGTAGATCGCCGCGGACAGGCCGCCCAGCGCGGTGTATGTCAGCACGATTGCGGCGGCGATGATCAATGACACCCAGCGTTCCCAGCCGAGCAGCACGTTGATGATGGTCGAAAGCAGGAAAAGGTTGACCCCGGCGATGAGCACCTGGGCGACGGCGAAGCTGATGGCGTTCACCAGGTGTGCGCCGGTACCGAAGCGGCGGCGCATGAACTCGGGAACGCTGCGCACCTTGGAGCCGTAGTAGAACGGCATCATCACCACACCGAGGAACAACATCGCCGGGACGGCGCCGATCCAGTAGTAGTGCACGGTTGCCAGTCCGACCTGCGCGCCGTAGGCCGACATGCCCATGATCTCGACGGCGCCCAGATTGGCAGATACGAACGCCACACCGGTCACCCAGGCGGGCAGTCGGCGCCCGGACAGGAAGAAGTCCAGGCTCGAAGAGATCTGGCTGCGGGCCAGGTAGCCGATGCCGAGAACGAAGACGAAATAGACCGCGATCAGCACGTAGTCCAGTACTCCGACGTTGACCCGCAGTACGTTCTCAGCTGCCAGCACAGTGGCCGTCATCGATGAACCCCTTCGTCGAGTGATGCGGATCACTTCACATGTTCTTACTTTAAAGAACAGAAAGCAACACTTCCAACCCCGTTTCGGGGTTGCCATGTTTGTTATTGTTCGTTTTACCTGGGACGGTGCGGCCACTGCGCACAGGAAGGAGGGCTCCGGCGATGCTTGCCGACGAGCGACGCGGCCTGATTCTGCGTGTCCTGCATTCCGCCGGTGCGGTCCGGGTCGCCGACCTCGCCGCCGATCTCGACGTGTCCGAGATGACCGTGCGCCGGGACCTCGATGCCCTGGACGCACAGGAACTGTTGCGCAAGGTCCATGGCGGCGCCGTCACGCGCCACAAGCGGGGCGAGGAACCGTGGTCGTCGGTGAAGGCCGGTCAGCAGCGGGCGGAGAAGGCGGCAATCGCGGCGGTGGCTGCCGAGACCGTCGAGGATGGCATGACCATCGCGATCGGCGCAGGCACCACCACCACCGAGCTGGCCCGAGGTCTGCGGCAGCGACCGTCGATCACCGTGATCACCAACTCCATCAACGTCTTTCGGGAGATGACCGATCCCGCCGGGGCCGGCACCGATGATCCACTGGTCTACCTCAGCGGTGGTGTTCGCACCCCGTCGGATGCGCTGGTCGGGCCGGTCGCCGATGCGGCGATCGCGTCGTTCCGGGTGGATGCCACCTACCTGGGCGTGCACGGATTCGACCGTCGGGCCGGCTTGACGTCCCCGAATATTGCCGAGGCGCAGACGAACCGGACACTCATCGACATCGCCGGCCGGCTGGTGGTGCTGGCCGATCACACCAAGTACTGCGAAGTCGGCACCAACGTGTTCGCCCGGCTGACGCAGGTCCACACGCTCATCGTCGACGACGGTCTGGCCGAGGATGATCGGGCCGCCGTCGGCTCGCAAGTCGGCGACCTGATGATCGCCGAGGTGGACGCAGCGCGATGAGTGGTCGCACGACTACCCCGACGCCGTGGACTCTGGCCGATGGTCGCGACCTGTTGTTCTTCGCCCTGCCGGGTCACCTCCCGGCACCTGTGCGGGATCGACGGCCGCTGCCGCAGCGGGCAAATGAGCAGTCCGAGTTACGTTTCGACCGCCAAACCGGTCAGTGGGTGATCATCGCCGCACTGCGCCAGGACCGCACCTACAAGCCGGTGGCCGGCGACTGCCCGTTGTGCCCGGGCCCGTCCGGACTGACCAGCGAAGTGCCCGCCCCCGATTACGACGTCGTCGTCTTCGAGAACCGGTTCCCCAGCCTGGCCGGGGCGGACGGTCCGGCGGCCGCGCAACCCGGCGTCGACGGCGCCGGCTTCGTCACGGCACCCGGTCACGGCCGCTGCGAAGTGATCTCGTTCTCTCCCAGCCACGACGCATCATTCGCCGAACTCGCGCCCCGGCATGCCCGCCTGGTCGTGCAGGCGTGGCGGCACCGCACCGCCGAGCTGATGAACCGCCCCGGAATCGAGCAGGTGTTCTGCTTCGAGAACCGGGGCGAGGAAATCGGGGTAACGCTGACCCATCCGCACGGGCAGATCTACGCCTACCCCTATCTGGCGCCGCGGGCCGCCGACATGCTGCGCCAGGCCAACACACACCGGGAACGCAACGGCACCAACCTGTTTGCCGACCTGCTCGCCCACGAGGTGACCGACGGCAGCCGAGTCATCGCACGAACCGCACTGTTCACCGCTTTCGTACCGTTCGCTGCGCGCTGGCCGGTGGAAGTCCACATCTACCCGAACAGATTCGTCCACAACCTCACCGATCTCGATACCGCGGAGTTGGACGGGTTCGCCGACATCTACCTCGATGTCCTTGGCCGGTTCGACCGGATGTATCCCACACCGCTGCCCTACATTTCGGCGCTGCATCAGTACGCCGACACCGATGGGCAACGGGACGGCTACTTCCACGTCGAGCTGATGTCGGTGCGGCGCAGTGCCACCAAGCTCAAGTTCCTGGCCGGCTCGGAGTCGGCGATGGACGCGTTCATCTGCGACGTGACACCGGAGAGCGTCGCCGCGCGACTGCGGGAGGTGTGACCGACATCGACGTCAACCGCGCGATCACATACTCGGCACCGGGCCGGATCAACTTGATCGGTGAGCACACCGACTACAACCTGGGTTTCGCCTTGCCCATCGCACTTCCCGAGCGCACCGTGGCGACCTTCGAACCAGGCGACGGCGATGCGATCACGGTGCGAAGTGACCGTGACGACGGCGAGGTGAGGATTCCGCTCGACACCTCCCCGGGCGGGGTCACCGGCTGGGCAGCCTACGTCGCCGGGGTGGTGTGGGCGCTGCGCCGCGCCGGGCACCGGGTTGCCGGTGGCGTCCTGGCGGTCACCAGTGATGTGGAGATGGGATCGGGGCTGGCCTCGTCGGCGGCGCTGGAATGCGCGGCCCTCGGCGCGCTGGTCACCGCCGCCGGTATCGGTGTGGACCGCATCGAGATGGCGCGGATCGCGCAGCGTGCCGAGAATGACTACGTCGGCGCCCCAACGGGTCTGCTGGACCAACTGGCGTCGCTGTTCGGTGCGCCGCACCAGGCGCTGCTGATCGACTTCCGGGACACCACCGTCGCGCCAGTGCCGTTCGATCCCGATGCCTCCGACATCGCGTTGCTACTGATCAACTCCCGCGCCGCGCATCGCCACGCCGGCGGCGAATACGCCGAACGCCGCAAGGCCTGCGAACGCGCCGCCGCCGATCTGGGGCTCTCATCCCTGCGTGAGGCGCAGCAAGGCGGGCCGTCGGCCCTGACTGCGGTGCGCGACCCGGTCGATGCCCGCCGCGCCCGCCACATCCTCACCGACAACCAACGTGTCCTCGATGTCGTTGCCGCGCTGCGGGATTCCGACTTCGCCAGGGTGGGCCGAAACTTCACCGCCTCCCAGGCGTCGATGCGCGATGACTTCGCCATCACCACCGACCACATCGATCTCATCGCCGACACCGCGGTGGCGGCCGGGGCGCTGGGGGCGCGCATGACCGGGGGCGGTTTCGGCGGGTGTGTGATCGCCCTGGTTCCCGCCGCCGAGCAGCGCTCGGTGGCCGATGCGGTACGCCGGGCGACGCGCGACGCCGGATACGTCGAATCGACCATCACCCGCACGTACGCCGGCGCAGGCGCAGGCCGGGAGAGCGGTTAGGCCCCAACGCGACCAGGCTTTCCCGACTAGGAATGCATTCCGGCGGGTCGGGCTACCAAACCGGCGGCGCGGGCGGTGCCAACGGTGTGCTCCCAGGAGAGCAGGGCGGCGGCGAGCGCGGCGCATGCGGCGACCAACGTCGTCAGCGACGCGCCCCAATGCAACCACCCCGGTCCGCTTTGCGGATCGGCGAGCAGCAATAGCGAACTACCGACGGCGAGCGCGACCATAGAACCGAGCGCGAGACGTTGCCGCGCACGCGGGCCCTCGATGGGAGCGTCGACCGGCGGCTGAGTCGGTGATGGGACAACAGCGGTCATGGTTTCACGGTGCCGGGGGCTCTTATGCAATGCCCAAGGGGCGCCTGAGAAGTGGCTGTGAGTCCGGGTTGCCGCGTCCACGGGATCGCCTAGCTGCTCACACCCGGGTTGATGTGCTCGAGATTGCGCCCCGTCGTTCGCGGGCCGACCAGGGCGATGGCGGCGGCGGTGATCGCCAATGCCAGGAGGACGACGGTGAACATCGCCGCGGC
>JAVRPF010000290.1:0-3465 GCA_032162385.1 Mycobacterium sp. | reverse complement strand
CGCTGATGCCGACCGGGACACTGCCGGCCACGGTGATCCGGTGCAGCAGCCGGGGCAGGTCGTCGTAGTCGGCGACCGCGTAGTGCTGGGTGGCCCGGTTGTCCCAGATCGCGAGGTCGCCGGGCAGCCAGGACCAGCGAATGGTGTTCTCCAACTTGGTGACCCGGCTCTGCAGCAGCTGGAACAGTGCGGCCGACTCGGTGCTGCCCAGGCCGACGAACCGCTTGATGAAGTGGCCGAGCAGCAGTACCCGCCTGCCGGTCTCGGGATGCACGCGCACCACGGGATGCTCGGTCTCGTAGTAATCCGAGACGAACTCGTCGCGATACTTCCGCTCCTCCTCGGTCAGGTCGTTGAGCTTTTCGTCGTAGTAACCACCCGCGTAGTCGTACTGGTTGGTGTGCACCGCCCACAGGTTCTCGGTGAGCGCGCGCAGCGGAGCGGGCAACTGGTCATAGGCGGCCTCGGTCGACGCCCACGTGGTAGTGCCACCGTATTCGGGCAGCGTAACCGCGCGCAGCAGAGAGGCTTTGGGGATCCGGTCGACGAACGTCACGTCGGTGTGCCAGCTGTTGGCCTTGTCGTAGCTGGAGTCGATAGGCAGCACCCGATCGCCGCGCGAGGTCACCGTCGGGTGTGCGGTGGTGGGCGTGCCGAGGCGCCTGGCGAACGCCAGCTGCCCGTTGTCGTCGAGATGGTTCTGGTCGCGGAAGAAGATCACCTTGTGCGTCAAGAGGGCGTCGGTGATCACCTTGGCGGTCGCCTCGGGGAGATCGCCGCCGAGGCGCACGCCGTCGATCCGGGCGCCGATGTTCGCGCCGAGTTTCACGATGTTGGGGAAGTTGGCCACGCCTAGATTTCCGCAGATTTCCAGCTCCGCGGCAAGCATTTGGCTGGCCACGATTCGAAATAGCCCCGACCTAGACCCGGTGTGGCCCTCGAAACTTCGAGAATGTGAGCCACGTCACGTTCCTGGCAGGTGTGTTCCATCGCACACTAATAGGCCTTGTTCGGGCTCATCGGTCGTACGTTTCTCGTGAACTTCCGTTTGGCCGATCACCGTGGATAGAGGCACTCGGAGGGCTCAGGAGGATTGAAATGTTCGCACTCATCGCATTCTTTGCCGTAGTGGTTCTGCTCATCGTCGCCGCAGGTCTGCCGTACCCCCAGTCGTGGTACGGCCGGTGGGGCAACTCAGATCGCTGACTGACCGGTCGCGCCGAGGTCACAACCCGCCTGTTCGGTGCGGTACGAATGGTGGGTGACGCCCCCACCGCGCCCGGAGCCAGCTTCGTCGCCCACCGTTCTGCTGCTGTCGACGTCTGACACCGATCTGATCACGGCCCGCACCAGCGGTGCCTGCTATCGGTGGGCCAACCCGTCCCGGCTGCTGCCCGATGATCTGACCGAGTTGCTGTCCGGTGTCGAAGTCGTCGTGGTGCGCATTCTGGGTGGTTTCCGGGCGTGGGACGACGGCATCGACAAGGTGCTCGCCAGCGGTGTTCCCGCGGTCGTCGTCAGCGGCGAACAGGCTCCGGATGCCGATCTCATGGACCGCTCCAGCGTGCCCGCGGGCATCGCGTTGCAGACGCACGTCTACCTGGCCCAGGGTGGCGTCGACAACCTTCGACAGCTCCATGCCTTTCTGTGCGACACGGTGCTGATGACCGGCATCGGATTCGAGCCGCCGGTAAGCACCCCAACCTGGGGGCTGATGGAGCGTCCGGAGGCACGCCGCTCGGACCACGACGGCCCTACCATCGCGGTGCTCTTCTACCGCGCCCAGCAGCTGGCAGGCAATACCGCCTACATCGAATCGCTCTGCCAGGCCATCGAATCGGCGGGCGGTCGCGCGCTGCCGGTGTACTGCGCATCGTTGCGCACCCCGGCCGCCGAACTGCTCGACACGATCACCACTGCCGACGCGATGGTGGTCACGGTGCTGGCCGCCGGGGGAGCCATTCCCGCCACTGTCGGAGCCGGTGGTGACGACGACAGCTGGAACGTCGCGCACCTGGCGGCACTCGACGTCCCGATCCTGCAGGGGCTGTGTCTGACCACTTCTCGCGCCCAGTGGGAGAGCAACGATGACGGCCTCAGTCCGCTGGACGTCGCGACCCAGGTCGCAGTTCCGGAATTCGACGGCCGGATCATCACGGTTCCGTTCTCGTTCAAGGAGATCGACGACGAAGGACTGATCTCCTATGTCGGCGATCCCGAACGTTGTGCCCGGGTGGCCGGACTGGCCGTGCGGCACGCCAGGCTCCGAACGATTCCCGTCCACGAGAAGCGGGTGGCCGTGGTGTTCTCGGCGTACCCCACCAAGCACGCCCGCATCGGCAACGCCGTCGGTCTCGATACCCCGGCCAGCGCCGTGGCGCTGCTGCAGGCGATGCGCGACGCCGGCTACCTGATCGGCGATGTGCCCGGCGTCGAGGCCATGGACGGCGACGCCCTGATTCACGCGTTGATCGAACGCGGCGGCCAGGACCCGGACTGGCTCAGCGAGGGTCAGCTGGCCGGAAACCCGATCCGGTTGCCCGCCAAGGTGTATCGCGACTGGTTCGCCACCCTGCCTGCGGCCCTGACCGACCGGGTCGTCGAACACTGGGGGCCGCCACCCGGTGAACTCTTCGTCGACCGCAGCGCCGATCCCGACGGCCACATCGTCATCGCCGCCATGCAGGCCGGCAACGCCGTACTGATGGTGCAACCGCCGCGTGGATTCGGTGCGAACCCGGTCGCCATCTATCACGATCCCGACCTGCCACCCAGCCACCACTATCTGGCCGCCTACCGCTGGCTCAACATGTCGGTGGCCGACGGCGGCTTCGGCGCCGACGCGGTGGTGCACCTGGGTAAGCACGGCAACCTCGAGTGGCTGCCAGGGAAGACGCTGGGCATGTCGGCGACGTGTGGCACCGACGCCGCGCTCGGCGATCTGCCGCTGATCTACCCGTTCCTGGTCAATGACCCCGGCGAGGGTACCCAGGCCAAACGCCGGGCGCACGCCACGCTCATCGACCATCTCATCCCGCCGATGGCCCGCGCCGAAACCTACGGCGACATCGCCCGACTGGAGCAACTCCTCGACGAACACGCCAATATCGCCACCCTCGATCCCGGCAAGCTGCCCGCCATCCGTCAGCAGATCTGGACGCTGATGCGTGCTGCGAAGATGGACCACGATCTGGGGCTGGCTGAGCGACCCGAAGACGACTCGTTCGACGACATGTTGCTGCACGTCGACGGCTGGCTATGCGAGATCAAGGACATCCAGATCCGCGACGGGCTGCACATCCTCGGGCAGGCGCCCGCGGGGGAGCCGCAGGTGGACCTGGTACTGGCGATCCTGCGTGCCCGCCAGTTGTTCGGCGGCGACAGTTCGGTCCCCGGGCTGCGACAGGCCCTGGGACTGGCCGAGGACGGCACCGACGTCCGTGGCGCCGTCGACGATGCCGAGGA
>JAVRPF010000289.1:0-4685 GCA_032162385.1 Mycobacterium sp. | reverse complement strand
GTACCGGTGCGCCATCCCCCGTCCCCTTTCATACCTCAACCCCTCCCTCCCCGCGAGCAGTCCGAGAATCTTGAGGTGTTTTTGATGGCTTCCTGGTGTTGATTGCGGCGCATGTCACAACAAGACTAATGGCCATGGCAACACCACTGACCACTACACGCCCACCGTGGATCGAGGCGTCGGACTGCGATCTCGACGATTTCCGCGCGTTGGTGTCGCGTGACACCGACCCCGCCGAATTTCCCTTCGCGAGTGACGTCCGCCAGGGCGTCCTCGTCTACTCCGCCAACGAGACGGTACGAGCGGACCGGCGCGCGCTGCAGGCCGAGTTGATCCGTGCACTCGCCGACGGACCCGGCGTGATCGTCTTCGAGGGCGCCTTCGACGCAGGCGTCGTCGACCGCGCCAGCGAGGCATTCACCGCGATCATCGAGGCCCAGCACGCCGATGGCGCCGGAGCAGGCGACCACTTCGGCAAGGCGGGCGCCAACGACCGGATCTGGAACGCCGCGCAGAAACTCGCCATGTACTCGCCCGCGGTCTTCGCCGACTACTACGCCAACGACGTCCTCGCGCTGGTGTCACAGGCCTGGCTCGGCCCGCGATACCAAGTCACCTCGCAGGTCAACGTCGTCAATCCCGGTGGCGCCGCACAGGTTCCGCACCGCGACTATCACCTCGGGTTCGTGAAGGTCGACCAGCTGGCGGCCTACCCGGCGCACATGCATCTGATGTCGACGGCGCTGACCCTGCAGGGTGCGGTCGCGCACTGCGACATGCCGTTGCAGAGCGGACCGACGATGTTGGTGCCCCACTCTCAGCGGTTCGCGGGCGGCTACGTCGCCTTCTACCAACCCGAGTTCATCGACTACTTCGCCGCGCACCAGGTGCAGGTGCCACTGCGCAAGGGCGACGCGGTGTTCTTCAACCCGGCGCTGTACCACGGTGCGGGCGCCAACACATCGACCGACATCCGCCGGATGGCCAACCTGCTGCAGATCTCGTCGCCGTTCGGTCGCGCGATGGAGTCACTTGATCGCACCGGGATGGTGCGCGCGCTCTATCCGGCGCTGCTGGCGATGAAGGCCGCGGGCCGCGCCGAGCACGAACTCGTCAACGCGGTCAACGCCACCGCAGAGGGGTATCCGTTCCCCACCAACCTCGACCGCGACCAGCCGATCGGAAGCCTGGCACCTGCCAGCCAGGTCGACACCGTGCTGGCCGCTTTGGCCGACGGACTCACCCCTGAAGCACTCGACATCGAACTCACGCAGCAAATCGAACGGAGAATCCCATGACCACGCTCGGCGTAATCGGGCTCGGCCGAATCGGTGCCTTCCACACCGAAACGCTCAGCGGCATCGACGGTCTCGACGGGCTGGTGATCACCGACGAGCGCACCGACGTCGCCCACGCGGTGGCCGCCAAATACGGCGTCAAGGCCGTCGACACCGTCGAGGAGTTGTTGTCCTCTGGCATCGACGGCGTGGTGGTCGCCGCCGCCACGCCGGCCCATGCGGAGCTGACGCTGGCCGCAGTCGAGCGCGGCATTCCGACGTTCTGCGAGAAGCCCATTGCGGCAACCGCGGCCGAGAGCGCCCGTGTCGCCGAAGTGATAGCCCGGTCCGGAGTACCCGTCCAGGTCGGCTACCAGCGCCGGTACGACGCCGCGTTCGCCGCCGCCAAGCGCGCCGTCGACGAGGGCTCCCTCGGCACTCTGCACACCGTCCGCAGTACCACGATGGACCCCGCTCCCCCGCCGATGGACTACATCAAGGGCTCGGGCGGCATCTTCCGCGACTGCGCCGTGCATGACTTCGACGTGCTGAACTGGATCACCGGTCAGCGCGCCGTGGACGTGTACGCGACCGGAACCGTTCAGGGCGATCCCCTGTTCGCGGAATACGACGACGTCGACACCGCCGCCGTGGTCGTGACGTTCGACGGCGGCGCCATGGGCCTCGTGTCCGCCGCCCGGTACAACGCCCGCGGCTACGACTGCCGCCTGGAGGTCCACGGCTTCGACGACAGCGTCGTGGCCGGCTGGGACCAGGGTGTGCCGCTGCGAAACATGGATCCGCGGAATGAATTCCCCACTGGTCCTTCGCACCATTTCTTCATGGACCGCTTCACCGCGGCGTTCCGCGCGGAACTGACCGAGTTCGTCCAGGTGGCCAAGGGCGGCCCGATCCACGGTGCGACGGTGGCCGACGCGGTCGAGGTCGCGTGGCTGGCCGAAGCCGCCACCGAATCCCTGCGCAGGCACGCGCCGGTGACGATCGCGGAGGTGCGGAACTCGTGAACGGCGGGCAGGAGCGTAGCGACCGGGGAATCAACCCGGCGATCAAGATTGCCGGGGCGCCGATCTCCTGGGGCGTCTGCGAGGTGCCGGGCTGGGGTTACCAGTTGGACTCCAAGCGGGTGCTGGCCGAGATGCGCGGCGCCGGGCTCACCGCGACCGAACTCGGGCCCGACGGCTTCCTCCCGACGGACACCGAGGAACTGAAATCGGTTCTCCGCGAGAATGATCTGGCGTGCGTCGGTGGGTTCGTCCCCGTGATCCTGCACGATGCCGATCACGATCCCGGCGATGACCTCGGCGGCCCCTTGGAGTCGTTGTGTGCGGCGGGGGCCGGCGTCGTGGTACTAGCCGCGGCCACCGGATCCGACGGTTACGATTCACGCGCCGTTCTCGACGACGGCCAGTGGGCGACGCTGCTGGCCAACCTGGACCGCTTGGGGGCCATCGCCTCCGAACGCGGTTTATTGGCGGTGCTGCACCCGCATGTCGGCACCATGGTGGAAACCCGCGCGGACGTCGACCGGGTGCTGGCCGGGTCGTCGATCCCGCTGTGCCTGGATACTGGGCATCTGTTGATCGGCGGCACCGATCCGCTGGAACTGGCCAAGGCCGTGCCGAACCGCATCGCCCACACCCATCTCAAGGACGTCGACGCCGCGCTGGCCGCCAAGGTGCAATCGGGTGAGTTGACGTACACCGAGGCCGTGAAGGCGGGGATGTACACCCCGCTGGGCACCGGCGACGTCGACATCGCGGGGATCGTCTCGGTGTTGCGGGACAACGGTTTCGACGGCTGGTTCGTGCTCGAGCAGGACACCATTTTGAGCGACGAGCCCACCGACGAGGGCCCGGTCCTGGACGTGCTGGCCAGCGTCGCCTACCTGCGGGACGTCACGTCATGAGCCTGCGCATCGGGGTACTCGGTGCCTCGCGCATCGCCGAGGTGGCCATCGTCGGGCCTGCCGCCGAACTCGGACACCGGCTGGTCGCCGTGGCTGCCCGGGACCGGTCGCGGGCCGAGACCTTCGCCGAGAAGTACGGCGTGGAGCGCGTCGTCGCGTCGTATCAGGACGTGATCGACGACCCCGAGGTGGACATCGTCTACAACCCCTTGGCCAACTCGCTACATGCGCCGTGGAACCTCGTCGCGATCGCGGCGGGCAAACCCGTGCTGAGCGAAAAGCCCTTCGCCCGTGATCAAGCCGAGGCGAAGCGCGTCGCAGAAGCCGCAGACGTCGCAGGTGTCACGGTGCTGGAGGGATTCCACTACTTCTTCCATCCCGTCACCCAGCGCGCGTTCGATCTGGCCGCCGACGGCACCCTGGGCGAGATCACCCACGTCGAGGTCCGGATGGCGATGCCCGCACCCGACGATGGCGACCCGCGCTGGTCGCTCGACTTGGCGGGCGGTGCACTGATGGATCTGGGCTGCTACGGCCTGCACATCATGCGCTCGCTGGGCCGGCTCGAGGTACCCGGCGTCGAGGGACGGCCGTCGATCACCCGTGCGCACGCGGAGCAACGCACCCCCGGGGTGGACGCCTGGTGCGACGTCGAGATCGGGTTCCCCGGCGGCGCCACCGGCCTGTCCGCCAATTCGATGGTGGCAGATCACCACTCACACACGATCCGGATCGTCGGTACGGCAGGCAATCTCCTGGTGCACGACTTCATCACGCCGAGCACCGACGATCGCCTGACGATCACCACTCCGGGGGGCACCACGGTCGAACGACTCGGCACCAGGGCCTCCTACACCCACCAGTTGGAGGCCTTCGCCGCCCACGTGCAGCACGGCACCCCGCTACCGTTCGGCACGGCCGACGCGGTGGCGAACATGGCCTTCGTCGATACCGCGTACCGTGCGGCCGGAATGCAACCCCGATGACCTTCCAGCTGGCGGTCAGCGCCGAGATGGTGTTCACCGACCTGCCGTTCCTCGAGCGGGTGCGCGGCATCCACGACCTCGGCTTCGCGGTCGAGATCTGGAGCTGGGACGACAAGGACCTGGCTGCGCTACGGGCCACGGGCGCGACGTTCACCTCGATGACCGGGTACCTGCACGGTGATCTGATCGATCCCCAGACCGCCGACGAGGTGGTGCGAACGGCCGAACTATCCATCAAAGCCGCTGAGACACTGGGAGTTACGCGACTCAACCTGCACACCGCCGAGTTGGTCGACGGCAACGCCGCGCGGCCACGGCAACGCGCTACCGGCCCGATGTGGCTCACCGCGCTGCGCACCCTCGACCGACTGGCCGACCTCGGCGCCGCCAACGGGGTCACGTTCTGCATCGAGAACCTCAACACCATCGTCGACCATCCTGGCGTCCCGCTGGCGCGGGCCAAGGACACCCTGGCCCTCGTCGAGGCCGTCGCCC
>JAVRPF010000288.1:0-4087 GCA_032162385.1 Mycobacterium sp. | reverse complement strand
CGAGGGTATGCGCGCCTGCGCGGCGGTGGGCGTCGTGATCACTCACGTCGCCTTCCAGACCGGGCACACCACCTGGGCCACCGGCCGGCTGCTCGGCCGGTTCGATCTCGCGGTCGCGGTGTTCTTCGCGCTGTCGGGCTTCCTGTTGTGGCGCGGGCACGCCGCCGCCGCCCGCGGCCTGCGACACGCCCCTCCGACCGGGCACTATCTGCGTTCCCGGATCGTGCGCATCATGCCCGGTTATCTGGTGGCCGTCGTGGTGATCCTGTGTCTGTTGCCCGACGCCAACGCCGACCTGGTGGTGTGGCTGGCCAACCTATCGCTGACCCAGATCTACGTGCCGTTGACGTTGACCGCGGGCCTGACCCAGATGTGGAGTCTGTCGGTCGAGGTCAGCTTCTACCTGGCGCTGCCGTTTCTGGCGCTGCTGGCCCGCAGGCTGCCGGTCCGAGCGCGCATCCCGGTGATCGTGGTGGTCGCGGCGGCCAGCTTCGGCTGGGGGCTGATCCCGTTCCACGTGCCCTTCGGCGTCAACGCGCTGACCTGGCCGCCCGCCTTCTTCTCCTGGTTCGCCGCGGGGATGGTGCTCGCCGAGTTGACCGTCAGCCCTGTCGGGTTGGCGCACCGGTTGGCGCGCCGCCGCGTTCTGATGGCGCTCGTCGCCGCCGGTGCGTTCGCCGTTGCGGCCTCACCACTCGCCGGCCCGGAAGGGCTGATCCCTGGCAACCTCGGCCAGTTCGTGGTGAAGACGGCGATGGGCACAGTGGTGGCCGCGGCCCTGCTGGCACCGTTGGTGTTGGACCGGCCAGGCACCAGCCACTGGTTTCTTGGCAGTGTCGCGATGGTGACGCTGGGCCAATGGTCCTACGGGTTGTTCGTGTGGCACCTGGCGGCGCTGGCGATGGTGTTCCCAGTGATCGGCGAGTTTCCGTTCAGCGGCCACATGCCGGCGGTCCTGGTGTTGACGGTGATCTTCGGCTTCGCGATCGCCGCGGTGAGCTACGCGCTGGTGGAGTCTCCGTGCCGGAATGCGTTGCGGCGGTGGGAAAGAAGGAACGACGTGACACCGCTGGACAGCTCGGTCAGTGATTCGCCTGAGCCCGCAGTCGCGCGATGACCTCGTCCCGGACCGCGGAGCGCCGGGCCTTGCCTGCATCGTCACGCAGCGGGCTGTCGGTGAACTCCACCGTCCGGGGCACCTTGTAGGCGGCGATGCGCTCGGACAGAAATGCGATCACCTCCGCTGTGTCGAGCCCCTCGGCCTGGACGAGCGCGTGCGGCACCTGGCCAAAATCGTCATCGGGAATGCCAACCACCAAACAGGACAACACATTCGGGTGGGCGGACAGGGCCGATTCGATTTCGGCGGGATACACGTTGCGGCCACCGGCGGTGAACATGTCGACACGACGGTCGTTGAGGTAGAGGAAGCCGTCGGAGTCGAAGTAGCCCAGGTCTCCGAGCGAGTCCCACCCGTCGCGGCTCTTCGCGGTGGCCCCGACGTAGCGGTAGGTGGGCGCGCTGCCCGGCGCCGGCCGCAGGTAGATCTCGCCGACCACGCCGGGCGGGCACTCGTTTCCGTCGTCGTCGAGCACCTTCATCTCGCCCGCGACGACGACGCCCACCGACCCGCGGTGTTCTAGCCATTGGGCACCGGAGACAAACGTCATTGCTTGCAGTTCGGTGCCGCCGTACAACTCCCACACCGCCTCGGGGCCGAGCAGATCGATCCAGACCTGTTTGACGGCCGGCGGGCACGGCGCACCGACATGCCACAATCGCCGGATCGACGACAGGTCGTACGCATCGGGGTCGTCCCGGTACACCGGCAGCAGTCGCTGCATGATCGTCGGAACGGCCACGATGAAGTCGACGCGGTGTTCGGTGACCAGTCGGAGGAACTCCGCGGGCTCGAACCGGGGCATCAGCACGAGATGCTGGCGCATCAACAACCCGATCGTCGCGGTGGTCATGCCGGTGTTGTGACTCAGCGGAACGGCAATCAGCTGGGTGTCCCCCTCGAGCGCACCCATCGCAAACCCCGCGAGCGCGCCGGGGAAACGGCTGTCGGCGCCGGCCTCGATGAGCTTGGGCCGACCGGTGCTGCCCCCGGAGCCCAGCGCCTTCCACGACGGCGACACCGCTTCGGGCAGCGGTGCGTCCGACACACTCGAATCGGGACTGAAATCCGCAGGCACGCTGCGAATCACGCCCCGCGGATCACTGCGGCCCACCAGGAGTGCCCGCGGCTTCAGATCGAGCAGTCCCTCGAGTTCGGCGTCAGGCAGCCGGGCCGACAGCGGCTGGGGAATCGCGCCGAGCTTCCACGCGGCCAGCGCGGCCTGGATCCATTCGATCGAATTCGGCAGCACGATCGTCACATAGTCGCCTTGGCGCACACCAAGTTCGGCGTAGGCGCGCGCAAGCCGGTTGGTCGATCTGTCGAGTTCACCACGGGTCAGCGTGCGCCCCTCACAGGTGACCGCCGGCTCGTCGGGCGACGTATTGGCCAGCGCAGAAAACTGCGCGCCGATCGGCGGAACGGGTGCGGTCATTTCAGTAGCCGCCGTGGGTCTCGAAGATTCTGCGCGGGTTGTCCACCAGCATCGTGGTGAGTTGTTCGTCGGTTACCCCGCGCTGTTTCAGCGCAGGGATGACGTCGTTGTGGATGTGCAGGTAGTGCCAGTTGGGCAGCGCAATGGGCAGGGTTTCCTCGGGCAGCGCATCGAAGTAGCAGGACGCGTCGTGTGAAAGCACCATCTTGTCGGCGTGCCCGCGCTCGCACATCCGGGCCACGGTGTTCACCCGGTCCTCGAACGGCAGGAACGCATCTAAGCCGAACCGGTCCATGCCGATGTAGGACCCGGCGGCGATCAGTTCCTCCAGATAGGCGATGTCGGTGGTGTCGCCGGAGTGGCCGATGACCACGCGGGACAGATCCACGCCCTCCTCGGCGAAGATGCGTTGCTGCTCCAGCCCGCGGCGCGACTCGGCGTGGGTGTGTGTCGAGATCGGCACCCCGGTCTGGCGGTGCGCGCCCGCGACGGCACGCAGCACCCGCTCCACCCCGGGCGTCACGCCGGGTTCGTCGGTGGCGCACTTCAGGATCGAGGCCTTGATCCCGGTGTCGGCGATGCCGTGCTCGATGTCGCGGACGAACATCTCGGTCATGATCTCCGGGCCGCCAAGCGCGCCTCCCGGGCCCAGGTAGTGGAAGTACATCGGCACGTCGTTGTACGTGTACAGGCCGGTGGCCACCACGATGTTCAGCTCGGTGGCCGCCGCGATCCTGGCGATGCGCGGAAGGTAGCGACCGAGGCCGATCACGGTGAGGTCGACGATGGTGTCCACCCCTCGGGACTTCAACTCGTTCAGCCGTTCGATCGCGTCGGCCTCCCGCCTGGCGCCGTCGCCCCACCCTTCGGGGTAGTTCTCCATGATCTCGGTGGTCATGATGAAGACGTGTTCGTGCATCAGCGTCACGCCGAGATCGGCGGTGTCGATGGCGCCGCGCGCCGTGTTCAGCGTGGTCCTGTCCATGTCCGGGCTCCCGTCGCCGACTGACCATTTGGGATGCTACGGCCGGATTACCCTGTCTCGGGCCGGTTTTCGACGGACTGGCTCGTCAGCGGCACCGCCGACGCGGCCACCGCGCCCACGCTGATGAGCGCCAGCAACTGGACTCCCCAGGAGTGTCCCAGGTATCCGTCGACCGAGCGCCACGGGTACTGACTGAGCACGGCGCCTGCCAGGATCAGGCCGCCGGCGGTGGCGCCGATCGTCAACCGCTCCGACCACTTCGACGGTAGCAACCGGCGCAGCGCGAGACAGGCGCCCACCACCACGGCTCCGGCCAGGCCTGCGACGACGGATCCGACTGCGAGGACGGCGAGCCCGGCCACCAGCGTGCCGGGCTGCCACGGCGGGGGCGGCTCGCCGGGTGACGACTTCCGGCGGACCGGCAGCCAGGCCAACAGGGCCAGCAACGGCAGCAGCGCCAGGCCGCCGAACAACCCGATGCGGTAGGCGGTGTTCGAGGCGAACTCCAGGATGATCGGACCGGACGTGCCCGGCGGGACGACCCAGC
>JAVRPF010000287.1:0-3614 GCA_032162385.1 Mycobacterium sp. | reverse complement strand
GACGGCGAGATCGACCCGTCGGTCGCGGTCGCCGCGGCGCGGCAGTACAAGATCGACGACGTGATGGCGGCCGGAGTTTCATTCAAGGACACCGGGAGCGCATAGCCACCCCTCTTCTTGGAGGAATCCGCCAGAAAATTGGCGTAGCTTTTAGGAGTGACCGACAATCGGTACGTCCCACCGGCGTCGACGCTCGAGGTGCTCGAGACCGTCCCCGAGTCGGTGCTGCGCGGGTTGAAGCAGTACTCGGGAAAACTGGCGACCGAGGCGGTGCGCGCTCTGCAGGAGCGGCTGCCGTTCTTCGCCGACCTCGAGGCGTCGCAGCGCGCCAGCGTGCACCTCGTCGTGCAGACCGCGGTGGTGAACTTCGTCGAGTGGATGCGCAATCCGCAGAGCAACGTCGGCTACACCGCAAAGGCCTTCGAGGTGGTCCCGCAGGAGTTGACCCGTCGCATCGCGTTGCGCCAGACGGTCGAGATGGTGCGCGTCACCATGGAGTTCTTCGAGGAGGCCGTGCCCCTCCTTGCCCGCAGCGACGAAAAGCAGGTCATGGCGCTCACTGCGGGGATCCTGCGCTACAGCCGGGACCTGGCCTTCGCCGCGGCCACCGCCTACGCCGACGCCGCGGAGGCACGCGGCGCCTGGGACACCCGGATGGAAGCCAATGTCGTCGACGCCGTGGTGCGTGGCGACGTCGGACCCGAATTGCAGTCGCAGGCCGCCACGCTGAACTGGGACGCCACCGCGCCCGCGACGGTGATCGTGGGGTTGCCGCAGCCGGGACGGGTGGACATGGCCAGCGACGACGTCCATGCGATCGCGGCGCGCAGTGGTCGCGCCGCGTTGTCCGACGTGCACGGCACGTGGCTGGTGGCCATCGTGTCGGGTCAGCTGTCTCCGACCGACCGGACCCTTGGCGAATTACTCGGGGTGTTCGCCGACGGACCGGTCGTAGTCGGACCGACGGCGCCGACGCTGAGCGCGGCACACTACAGCGCCACCGAGGCGATCGCGGGCATGAACGCCGTCGCCGGCTGGAGCGGTGCGCCGCGGCCGGTGGCTGCCCGCGAGCTGCTTCCAGAACGTGCGCTCCTTGGCGACGCGACGGCGATCGCTGCGCTGGACACGGAGGTCATGCGTCCCCTCGCCGATGCCGGGCCGGCGCTCGCCGAGACGTTGGACGCATATCTGGACTCGGGTGGCGCCATCGAGGCGTGTGCGCGTGCCTTGTTCGTTCATCCAAACACCGTCCGCTACCGCCTCAAACGGATCGGTGACTTCACCGGACGCGATCCGACCACGCCCCGCGACGCCTATGTTCTTCGGGTGGCCTCCACCGTCGGCAGACTCAGTCGCCAGCCCACCTACGGGAGCACGACAAATACATCCGTGGCACAGCTAACTCCTCGCGTTGACAGGTCTGGGGACGCGTCAGCTGGGTCGACAGGTCGCGGTGAGGTATCGGTGTAGTCCCAACACATGCCGTTTTGTGGAGACCATACAAAAACATAAGACGAGGTTCATAATCTCTTACACCGCGCAAAACCGTCTTCACAGTGTTCTCTTAGACATATGCTCGCATTGCTCGCTCCCGGACAGGGATCGCAGACCCCCGGCATGCTCGCCTCGTGGCTCGAGCTGCCGGGCGCTGCCGAGCGTATGGCCGTGTGGTCGGACATCAGCGGCCTCGACTTGGCCCGCCTGGGTACCACCGCGACCGCCGAGGAGATCACCGACACGGCCGTGACCCAGCCGCTGGTCGTGGCCGCGACACTGCTGGCCTATCAGGAGCTGACCAAGCGAGGCCTGCTCGCCGGCGCCGACACCGTGGTGGCCGGCCACTCCGTCGGTGAGATAGCGGCCTATGCGATCGCAGGCGTGATCTCCGCCAACGACGCCGTGGCGCTGGCCGCCACCCGGGGCGCCGAGATGGCCAAGGCTTGCGCCGTCGAGCCGACCGGCATGTCCGCGGTGCTCGGTGGAGACGAGGCCGAGGTGCTCGCCCGCCTGGAAGCACTCGACCTGGTAGCCGCCAATCGGAACGCGGCGGGACAGATCGTGGCCGCGGGCGCGCTGTCGGCGCTCGACAAGCTGGCCGAGGATCCGCCCGCCAAGGCCCGCGTCCGTCAGCTGGCCACCGCAGGGGCGTTCCACACCCGGTACATGGCGTCCGCGCTCGACGCCTACTCCGCGGCCGCCCACGGCGTCACCGCCACGGAATCGCTGCTGCCAACCGTCACTCTGCTGTCCAATTCTGACGGCCGGCCGGTAGCGTCGGCGGCGGATGCGATCAGCAAACTGGTCGCGCAGCTGACCCGGCCGGTGCGTTGGGACCTGTGCACCGAGTCGATCCGCCAGCGCGAAGTGACTGCGATCGTCGAGTTCCCGCCCGCGGGCACGCTCGTCGGAATCGCCAAACGAGAACTTCGGGGAGTGCCGACGCACGCCGTCAAGACCCCCGCAGACCTGGATGGGCTCGCCGAGCTCGCTCAGACCTAACTTCCGGCTCCGCCGGGAGTACAACCGAAACACAACGTTTCAATACGGCACTCCAATGAGGAGTGCCCGATCACGAAGAAATAGATGGAGGAGCCACAGTGGGCGCAAGTCAGCAGGAAATCATCGCCGGTCTCGCCGAGATCATCGAAGAGGTCACCGGCATCGAGCCGTCCGAGGTGACCCCGGAGAAGTCGTTCGTCGACGACCTGGACATCGACTCGCTGTCGATGGTGGAGATCGCGGTTCAGACCGAGGACAAGTACGGCGTGAAGATCCCGGACGAGGACCTCGCCGGCCTGCGCACCGTCGGTGACGTCGTCGCCTACATCCAGAAGCTCGAGGAAGAGAACCCCGAGGCTGCCGAGGCGCTGCGCGAGAAGTTCGCGAAGTGACCAGGCCTTCCACTGCTAACGGCGGTTTCCCCAACGTCGTCGTGACCGCCGTCACGGCGACCACCTCGATTGCCCCGGACATCGAGAGCACGTGGAAGGGCTTGTTGGCCGGCGAAAGCGGCATCCACGTTCTCGAAGACGACTTCGTCGCCAAGTGGGATCTGCAGGTCAAGATCGGCGGGCACCTCAAGGAGCCCCTCGATCCCCTGATGACCCGGCTGGAGATGCGACGGATGTCGTACGTTCAGCGGATGGCGAAGTACCTCGGCAATCAGCTGTGGGAAGCCGCGGGCCGCCCGGAAGTCGATCCCGACCGGTTCTCGGTCGTGATCGGCACCGGGCTCGGCGGCGGCGAGAAGATCGTCGAGATGTATGACGCGATGAACGAGGGCGGACCCCGCAAGGTGTCCCCGCTCGCCGTACAGATGATCATGCCGAACGGTGCGGCCGCGGTGGTGGGCCTCGAACTCGGGGCCCGTGCCGGGGTCATCACCCCGGTGTCGGCCTGTTCGTCGGGGTCGGAGGGTATTGCGCACGCGTGGCGGCAGATCGTCATGGGCGACGCCGACATTGCCGTCTGCGGCGGTGTGGAGGGTGGCATCGAGGCGCTGCCCATCGCGGCGTTCTCGATGATGCGGGCCATGTCGACCAGGAACGATTACCCCGAAGGGGCGTCACGACCGTTCGACAAGGACAGGGACGGGTTCGTCTTCGGCGAGGCCG
>JAVRPF010000286.1:0-3372 GCA_032162385.1 Mycobacterium sp. | reverse complement strand
TCCAGAGCGGCGGTCCGGATTCCCATGCGGTGTACCTCCTGGACAGCATGGAGGCGGGGGATGACTTCAACGGCTGGGACATCAACACCGCGGCCTTCGATTGGTACTACCAGTCGGGGCTGTCGCTCGTCATGCCCGTCGGCGGGAAGTCGAGTTTCTACAGCGACTGGTATCAACCCGCAGTGGGCAACGGTCAGACCTACACCTACAAGTGGGAAACCTTCCTGATCCAAGAACTTCCGGCGTGGCTGGCGGCCAACAGGAATGTCGCGCCGAATGGCAACGCCGTGGTGGGTTTGTCGATGGGTGGCTCCGCGGCGTTGGTGCTCGCCATCTATCACCCGCAGGAGTTCATCTACGCCGGATCGTTGTCGGGCTTCCTGAATCTCTCCGCGCCCAACTGGACCGGACAGGTTGGAATCGCGATGTCCTGGAACGGCGGCTTCAGCCCCGAAGCCATGTGGGGACCGCCAGGGGACCCGGCCTGGGCGCGCAACGACCCGACGGTCAATGTCTCATCGCTCGTCGCCAACGGAACGCGGATCTGGATTTACTGCGGTAACGGCACACCGGGAGACCCTGCCCTGGCAAGCCCGGATGCGCCCATCGCGGGCCTCGGCTTCCTGGAGGGATTCGCCATCGACTCCAACGTTGCCTTCAGAGACGCCTACCTCGCCGCCGGCGGCAACAATGGCGTGTTCAACTTCCCCGACGGCATCCACAGCTGGGGCTACTGGGGTCAACAACTACAACAGATGAAACCCGATCTGCAAAGGGTGCTGGGCGCCACTAAGAGGTGACCCGTAATTGCGAGTGTTCTTGAGATTCCAGAGTCCGGCGACGACGTGGGGGCTGTGGTTGATGGCGTCGCCTCGGCGGCGGTGCACCCGGTAGGCCCCAGCCCCTCATACCGTTCAGGTGAGCACTGCGTAGCCCAGCAGGAAGATCGCCGTCAGGCACAGCCCGCACGACACCAGGATCGCGGGCATGAGGATCATCTGGTCGAGTTCCTCGTCGTCGAGTGCGTCACTGGCGACGGGCCCGAACAACACTCGCCCCACGACGTTGTCCCGGAACGCCCGCACCACCCGCCGTACGGCGATGACGTCCCGCTTGCGTCCGATCAGCGTGCGCAGACCGAATCCCGCGACGAACAGCACGACGGCGCCCAGCAACAACAGCCAGCCCACCACCGTCTGCGACAGCACCGTTCCCTCCGGGACGTAGCCGATACCCGTTGCGGCGAGCCTAAAGGCCGAGGTGCTCCCGCAACGTGAACCCGCTGTATTCGGTTCGGAACGTTCCGCGTTCCTTACTGTCTCTCATGCAAATCCGCCGATCACCTCAACCCACCGATCACGTCAAACCCCACCGCTTCGCAATGAGCTCGTGGGAGCGCACCCGGTCGCAGTGGCGGTGCGTGACCGACGTGACGACCAGCTCGTCGGCGTTCGTCAGCCGCTGCAGCGCCTCCAGGCGGTGCGCGACCTCGTCGGGGTCGCCGACGAACTGCGTCGCGGTGCGGTCCTCGACCAGCGCGAGCTGCTCGGCGGTGAGCGGAGGGCAAGAGCCGGGGTCCGGATACGGCACCGCGCCATCGCCAGCGCGGATCGAGTACACCCAGTGCCCGTAGCTCGAGGCCAACTGCCGCGCGGTGTCGGTGTCGTCGGCGACCACGATGTCCGCCGATACCACCACGTACGGTTCGCGCAGTGTCTCCGAGGGCTGGAACGCGGCGCGGTAGGCGTCGATCGCCTCCAGTGCGGTCGCCGGGGTGATGTGGTAGCTCGCCACGAACGGCAGTCCGTTCGCGCCTGCGACCTGTGCGCTCTGGCCCTTGCTACTGCCAAACACCCACGGCGACAACGTGGCCCGCTCCCCCGGCACGACGTGTGACTCCACGCCGTCCGGCGCATAGGTGCCGGCCAGCATCGCCAGGAGGTCGCCGACCTGATCGCCGAAGTCCGGGGAAACCGCCTCGGGTTGTTGCAGCACCGCCATCCGCGCCTTCAGCCGCGGGTTGCGCATCAGCGCACTGACGTCGAACGGCGCTGGCACCACGACGCCGTCGATCTCGCGCCATTCCCGCGGCGGCTTCGGCTTCTCGCCGGCGGGTTGCTTGGCCGCCTCGCGCCTGCGCTGTCCCGACCGGCCGACGCCGAGATCGATGCGGCCAGGGTGGAACGCGTCGAGCATGCCGAAGCTCTCGACGACGGCGACTGCGGTGGTGTGCCCCAATTGCACCGCGGCCGAACCGACCCTGATGCGCTGCGTCGCGGCGGCGATCTGGCCGACCAACACGGCCGGCGACGAACTCGCCACCGCGACGAAGTGGTGTTCGGCGATCCAATAGCGGCGGTAGCCCCACTGTTCGGCGTGCTGGGCCAGGTCGACGGTGTTGCGCAGCGCGGTCGCCGCGTCGCTGCCCGCGCTGATGGGCGCGAGGTCGAGGATCGACAGGGGGACGTTCACGGCCGACTCACCTCCTGGTATCGGTTCTCTGACTGGTCGCGGGGGCCACCCGCAGGTCCTTGGCGAACGCGACCGGGTAGACATCGCCCTCGACCGGCAATGGCTCGGCCAGCCTGCGGTAGCCGGTGGCCAGGTACAGGGCCTCGGCCTCGGGTTGCCGGTTACCGGTGGTCAGATAGATCCGGTGGTATCCGGCCGCGGCGATCATGTTCTGCAACTCGGTGAGCAGCGCCCGCGCATGGCCCTGGCGGCGGTGGCCGCTGTCGGTCCAGATGCGCTTGAGTTCGGCGGTCTCCGCGTCGAACTGGCAGAACGCCCCTCCGGTGACGGGCCTGCCGTAGAGAAGTCCGACGAGCATGCCGCCGCGCGGCGGCGCAAACTCGTCCGGCGGGTACTGACGCAGCCAGCCACCGACCGCATCGACGGTGCTGCCGTAGCGGGAGGCGTATTCGACGGCCAGTTCGGCGAGCAGCGGCTCGGCCAGCGGATCGTCCTGGCCGACCGCCACGAATCGCAGGTGGTTCACGGCAGGTGCGGGCATCACCTAACTGTCTAACGCGAGGGGACCGACTGCATTCCAGGGTGCCCCCTTCGACTCATCGTGATCGGAATTGGTGCGTGCTCCCGAGGCCGCTTCTCAACCAAACTTGACACGTGTAAAGTGCGGGCGCATGGACAACATCCGGGGTAGGACCATCGCGATCACCGGCGCCGCCCGTGGCATCGGTTACGCCACCGCCGAGGCCCTGCTGGCCAGGGGCGCTCGCGTGGTCATCGGCGACCGCGACGTGGCGGTCCTCGAATCGGCGGTGACCGGGCTGAGCTCGCGGGGCCAGGTGTCGGGCTACCCGCTCGACGTCAGCAACCAGGAGTCGTTCGCGACCTTCCTCGACAAGGCCC
>JAVRPF010000285.1:0-2688 GCA_032162385.1 Mycobacterium sp. | reverse complement strand
AGTCCAGTTCGTGCGCTAGCGTGCGTTCGTGGCCGACGACGCGCTGGTGACCCGCACCGACCGGGGCGCGGTCCGGGTGCTGACGATGAACCGTCCCGCGGCCCGAAACGCGTTGAACCGCGGACTGATCAGGTCGCTGTACACGGCCTTGAAGTCTGCCGACGCCGACGATTCGGTGCGCGCCGTCGTGCTCACCGGTGCCGATCCCGCCTTCTGCGCCGGCGTCGACGTGAAGGAAGCGGCCCGCGACGGCATGAAGTACTTCGCCGAGTTCAAGTCGAACAGCTGCATCAGCGCCGTCGCCGAGATGCGCACCCCGATACTCGGGGCGATCAACGGCGCGACGTTCACCGGTGGGCTCGAGCTAGCGCTGGGCTGCGACTTCCTGATCGCATCGGAACGGGCGGTATTCGCCGATACCCATGCGCGGGTGGGGATTCTGCCCGGCGGCGGGATGACCGCCCACCTCCCCCAGGTCGTTGGTGCGGCTATGGCGCGACGGATGTCGATGACGGGCGAGGTGGTCGACGCGGTCCGCGCCGAGCGCATCGGGCTGGTGACCGAGGTCGTGGTCCACGACCGCCTACTGGATCGGGCCGTCGAACTCGCCGGTCAGATCGCCGAAGTGCCCAAGCCAACCATGTTGGGACTCAAGGAGATCTATGTGACCGGAGCCGCGGCGGTCGTCGACCCGGCACTGGCAGCCGAGGGCGCCATCGCGGGCGCCCAGGAGCACGACCTCGCCGGTTTTGGCGCGCAATTCGTCGCGGTCGCGCAGCACAACAAGAGACAGCTCAAGCCATGACCGATACTCCTTGAGCTGCGGAAACATCGAGCGTCGGACGCCCGGAAGACCTGTCTCATCTTCGTAGAAGCGAGACAACTAAAGGGTTGGGTGCATTTGTACCCTTTCCCAGAAGGGGAGTTTGCCTTGGGCGCAGGAACCCCAAGTCGGTGATGTGCTCCTGCCGCGTTGATTCCAGCTGTAGCGCTAAGAGCCGTTTGTCGGGGTGGCGCTCCAACAACTCGGCCAGACGTCGGTACTCATCCTCGCGCAGGGGCTGGGAGAACTGGATCCCCTCGCTGTCGGCTGGCAGGGGTTGTAGCGCCTCCGGGGTGAGCGGTGACGTGACCCGTCGGTACCTACCTGCCGTCGTCGACACGACGCAAACCCTATTCCCCGGTGCCGACGCTCGTTCCCAGCATTGCGGTCGAAGGCCGCTGACCTCGGCGCTATCCGATCGTGGTCGTGGCCGCCGAAGATTGGTGACATGGGCCTACTTGCCGCGCTGCGCCGGGCGGCCCTGCGAGGCTTCCGGTCACAGAAGCGACCACCTTGATCGACTGATCTGATATTGGATCGCCTCTACTATTCCTGGGTCAGTCGATCTACGGTCGGTTCATGCGAACCAAGGACGATCGGCCGGATGTCGCCAAACACCTTGACGTTCCCCGGATCTCCGCCCAACGCTGCAATGCTGTCGTTGACCCGACACAACCGGCGATCTGATCGAGCAATCCGCGATTGGGCGGGCGCCGTCGATCAGCATGCATCCGGTGGCCGCCGGGTCGTGCGCTGCGGGCGCTGTGGGCGGTTGCACATACGGGATGCCGCGAAACACCTGCACCCCGTTGGATTCCGTGCCACGCACCTTCCCGGCGCGAGTCGTGACGACCGTCATCACGTCGCGGGCCGTCGCAACCTCGACATACTCGTCGACCACCTCACCGTGGGTGATCTCCGGGCCGCATTCAAACAGCCATCGCGGCGGATCGGTGAGCGAGTCATACGCCGCGGCAACGGCATTGGAGAACTCGATGTGGTCGCGCTGGTTCGGCGCGCCGGGCTCCCACTGCGCGCCGCGGTAGACGGTGACGACCGTCTCGGGTGCATATCCGCAATGCCCACCTCGCCGCGCGATGCCAATGCGTAGTAAACGGTCTTGCCGGCCGCAGTCCACTTGGCGACCGCTGCCGCACACCCGTACTCGGGATCATCGGGATGCGGCACCAGGACGAGCGCCGTACTCCAGTCGTCCGGAAACGGCTGCATCTGCGGCTGAGACATCACCCGCTATGGCACCACACCGTGGGCCACGAGGGCAGTGGTCTGGTCAACCCAGGCGTCGTCGAGCTCCCGGCCGGGGCCCAACAGCAGGCGCAGCAGCGTTGCGCCGCCGATGACCTCGATGAGCCGGTCGGGGACGACGTCGGCGTGCACTTCGCCACGGTTTACGGCGTGCGCCAGACGCACCCGCACCATGTCGAACAACCCGGCGAAGCGGCTCATCACCCGAGTGTTGAGGTCGGCGTCGGCCGCCATGTCGGCGATCAGCCCTGGCAGTGCCGCCCGCACCACGGGGCTGGTGAAGACGTCGCGGGTCGCCGCGATCATCGCCCGCACGTCGCCTGCGATGTTGCCCTCGGGCGCCGTCAACGCGGTCGGCGCGATCGGGAAGGCTGCCTCGTGGACGAGTTCTGCCTTGCTCGACCACCGGCGGTACAGCGCGGTCTTGGTGGTTCCGGCCCGCTCCGCGACTGCGGCCATCGTGACATTCGAATAACCGATTTCGACGAGCAGATCCGCCGTCGCGCCGAGTATGGCAGCGTCGATACGCGGTTCGCGTGGGCGTCCGGCGCTCGGGGTCTTGTCAACCGCGGGCGGGTCTGCTTTCATAACGCTACGGA